>JBGTMS010000103.1:0-115698 GCA_041743425.1 Zeaxanthinibacter sp.
CGATCTTCAAATCCTTCGAAGAAAATATTGCCTCATTAACGCATGACCAGCTAAGGGAAAAAACTACATTTTTTCGAAATACGATTTCCGAGGCCAGCGCCGCACATTATGTAAAGGTGCTGTTATTGAAAGAGGAAGCTCAGAACTCGGAAGACATAGATAAAAACGAGGAGTTTTACGAAGAGATAGATAAGCTTGAGGAGGAAATTTATGCCATCAGCGAACAAACGCTCAATGAGCTTCTTCCGGAAGCATTTGCCGTTATCAAGGAAACTGCCAAACGGTTTGTTGCCAATGAGACACTCACTGTAACCGCAACGGAACAGGATCGTATCTTCTCGGCAACCCGCGATTACATCACTCTTGAAGGTAATTCGGCGATCTGGAGCAATTCATGGGATGCGGCTGGTAAGGAAGTTACCTGGGATATGGTGCACTATGATGTCCAGCTGATTGGAGGTATCGCGATGCACCAGGGTAAAATAGCCGAAATGCAGACCGGTGAAGGTAAAACGCTTGTAGCAACCCTCCCGCTTTATCTCAATGCCCTCTCCGGAAAAGGTTGCCACCTTGTAACCGTGAACGATTATCTGGCCAAAAGGGACAGCGCATGGATGGCCCCCATTTTTGAGTTTCATGGGCTGACAGTGGATTGTATTGATAAGCATCAGCCCAATTCCGATGGCCGGAGGGCGGCGTACAATGCCGATATTACCTACGGCACCAACAATGAATTCGGTTTTGATTATTTGAGGGATAACATGGCGCACACCCCTGGCGATCTCGTTCAGCGACCCCATCACTATGCCATTGTTGATGAGGTGGATTCAGTTCTGATAGATGATGCCAGAACTCCGTTGATCATATCCGGTCCGGTTCCTGAAGGCGATCGACACGAATTTAATGAACTCAAGCCAAAGGTCGCTGATATTGTCCAGAGACAAAGGCAATATCTTACAGGCGTACTGGCGGAAGCAAAAAAGAGCATTGCAGAGGGTGATGTGAAAGAAGGAGGTTTTCTTTTGCTCCGGGTCCATAGAGGGTTACCAAAAAATAAAGCTCTCATTAAGTTTCTGAGTGAAGAAGGTATCAAACAGCTCCTTCAGAAAACAGAAAATTTTTACATGCAGGACAACAACAGAGAAATGCCCAGGGTGGATGAAGAATTGCTTTTTGTAATTGACGAAAAGAACAATCAGATCGAACTATCCGATAAGGGGATTGAGTACCTTTCGGGTGACCATAGTAAGGATTTTTTCGTGATGCCCGATATTGGCAGTGAAATTGCCCGGATAGAAAACCAGGACCTCGAAATCGAAAAAGAGGCGGAATTAAAGGAGGAACTCTTCAAGGATTTTGCAATTAAAAGTGAGCGGATTCATACGATGAGCCAGTTGCTCAAAGCATATACCCTTTTTGAAAAAGATGTGGAATATGTGGTTATGGAAAATAAGGTGATGATCGTTGATGAACAAACAGGCCGCATCATGGATGGCCGGCGCTATTCAGACGGATTGCATCAGGCGATTGAGGCGAAAGAAAATGTCAGGATCGAAGCGATGACTCAGACCTTTGCCACCATCACCCTCCAGAATTATTTCCGAATGTATAGAAAGCTTGCCGGAATGACCGGGACCGCCGTAACTGAGGCAGGTGAATTCTGGGAAATCTACAAATTGGATGTGATGGAGATCCCAACCAACCGGCCCGTCGCCAGGAATGACCGACACGACTATATCTATAAAACCAAGAGAGAAAAGTACAATGCCATTATCGATGAGGTAACCCAGCTTTCAGAGAAAGGTCGCCCGATCCTCATCGGTACCACCTCCGTTGAAATTTCGGAATTGCTCTCCCGAATGTTGCTGATCCGAAAGATTCCACATAACGTCCTGAATGCCAAACTTCACAAAAAAGAGGCGGACATTGTAGCGGAGGCCGGAAAGTCGGGTATTGTGACCATCGCTACCAACATGGCTGGCCGTGGTACGGATATTAAACTGACACCCGCCGTTAAGGAAGCCGGAGGACTTGCCATAGTCGGGACCGAGCGACACGATTCAAGAAGGGTTGACCGGCAGTTAAGGGGGCGCTCAGGGCGACAGGGAGATCCCGGAAGTTCTCAGTTCTATGTCTCTCTGGAGGATAATCTGATGCGCTTGTTCGGTTCCGAAAGAGTGGCCAAAATGATGGACAGAATGGGATTGGAGGAAGGGGAAGTGATTCAGCATTCCATGATGACGAAATCCATAGAACGGGCACAGAAAAAAGTGGAGGAAAACAATTTTGGAATCCGAAAACGTCTGCTTGAGTATGATGACGTCATGAACGCCCAGCGAGAAGTAATTTACAAGAGGCGACGTCATGCCCTGCAAGGGGAGCGACTGAAGGTGGACATCGCAAATATGATCTATGATACCTGCGAAGCGATCGCCGATACAAACAAAGCGGCCAGTGATTTTAAGAATTTTGAATTCGAACTAATCAAGTATTTTTCGATAACCTCACCAATCTCGGAAGCGGAATTTGCGAAGACCGGTTTTCTCGAAATAGCAAATCTGATATACGCTGAAGCCTTTAATCATTACCAGGAGAAGATGGAAAGGAACGCCTCAACAGCCTTCCCGGTAATCAAAAAAGTATATGAAGATAATGCCAATAAATTCGAGCGGATCGTGGTCCCTTTTACAGATGGCATTAAAACGCTGAATGTTGTCACCAATCTCAAAAAAGCTTACGAAAGCAACGGAAAAGTGCTCATCACCGATTTTGAAAAGAATATTACTCTGGCTATCATCGATGAAGCATGGAAAACACATCTGCGCAAAATGGATGAATTAAAACAATCCGTGCAACTTGCGGTTCATGAACAGAAAGATCCGCTATTGATTTATAAGTTCGAAGCCTTTGAACTTTTCAGGTCCATGATTGATCGGGTCAATAAAGATGTTGTATCCTTTCTCTACAAGGGGGAATTGCCGTCGGCCAGTCCGAGTGAAATTCATGAAGCGAGAAATGTAAGACGTCCCAAGGAGCAATTACAGGTTACCAAAGAAGAGATTCCTAACAGTGATGAACTTGCGGCACAGAACAGGGCGGCAGGCAACACACAACGAAGCAGACCTCAGGTCACCGAAACCATCATAAGGGAAAAACCTAAAATTGGCAGAAATGACCGGGTTACAGTGAAAAATGTCCTTTCAGGAGAAAATAAATCCATGAAATATAAGCAAGCTGAGCCATTGATCGACAGCGGTAATTGGGTGCTTGTAGAAGAATAACGTTATACATCGGCGAGAATCATCGTAGGCGTCTCGGCTCCGCCTTATTGAACAAGGCATTGCGGCCAGTTTTCAAAATTGAATGCCCCGTAATATGCAACCGCTCAGGAGAAAATACTTGCATAGGTGCCTTACAGAGGCTGTCCATTCAGAAATGGTGGCTCTCATGTTTTCAATTTCCTTGTCATCTGCCAAAATTGAATATCTTTAGATGGTCTTACTATCAAATGTAAATGGCCATGAATTCTTCCAGACGTAAATTTCTTACCTCGATCAGCATGCTGGCCGCTACCACAGCATTCCCTATTTCCGCTTTCGATTTCGGCGCCATAAAGAAATTAAAAATAGCCCTCGTTGGCACCGGAATCCGTGGAACTACTTTTTGGGGAAAAAGGTTGGTGGATGAATATGCGGATATACTGGAATTTGTCGGCCTGAGTGATATAAATCCCGGACGACTTAACTTTGCCAGAGGACATATTGGGGTCTCCTGCCCTGTTTATACAGATTTTGAGGAGATGATCAGGATGACAAAGCCCGACCTGGTAATCGTCACGACCAAGGATGCCACCCATCACCAATTCATTATTAAGGCGCTGGAAATGGGGTGTGAGGTGCTGACAGAAAAACCTCTGACCACTGATGAACATAAATGCCAGGCCATCCTGGACGCAGAGAAAAAGTCAGGTAAAAGTCTCATAGTAGGATTTAATTACCGGTGGGGCGCTTATGCTACCAAGATCAGAGAACTCCTGACAGCTGATACCATCGGCAAAGTGACATCCGTCGATTTTCACTGGTATCTGAATACCTACCATGGTGCAAGTTATTTCAGGAGATGGCATGGCCTGATCGAAAACAGCGGGTCATTATGGGTTCACAAGGCCACACATCACTTTGACCTCCTTAACTGGTGGATCAATTCAGAGCCTGAAGAAGTATTCGCCTACGGAGATTTGGAATTCTATGGGAAAAATAGCAGTTTCAGGGGCGACAATTGCAGGAAATGCGAACATACAGCGGAATGCCCTTTCTACTGGGATATCAATAAAGAGCCTTTTTTAAAGCAATTATATGTGGATAATGAGCACCATGACGGTTATATCCGCGACAACTGCCTTTTCAGAAATGATATTGATTCCTACGACAAAATGTCGGCCCAGGTCAGGTATAAGAACAATGTCCAGCTGAACTATTCCCTGACTACTTATTCGCCCTATGAGGGCTGGAGGGCGGCATTTAACGGAACCAAGGGCCGGCTTGAGGCCTGGTCCGATATCCCTTACAATGAACACTTAAAACCCGATCAGGCAGAATTGCATGCCATGGAAATGGCTCAGAGCGGACCAAAAGAGTTGTCAGTGGAACCTCTCATCGTCCATAATCTCTGGCGGGAACACGAAACCCTGAATATCACGATTGATAAAGCGGGACATGGCGGGGGAGATGAAGAGTTACAAAATAAACTCTTCCGAAGTCCGGATGCGAACGATCCCTATGGACGCCTCGCCGGATCACGTGATGGCGCCATGTCTGTTCTGATTGGAATAGCAGCAAGAAAAAGTATCATTAGCGGGCAGCCTGTAAAAATTGCCGGCCTCACCGATCTTATCCCCAGAACCGTTAGAAGTTAGACTTTTTATTTCCAAATATGGAGCAACAGGAAATAAGTAATATATCCCGGAATTTCAGAACTTTAGGTTATCCGACCCAACTTGATCTGAAATATCCCGTCCGGAATGACAGGGGCTGAAATTTAATAATTTAGTGGCCTAATCATAAATTCATTGCTATATGCTCAAAGCCGTCAGTGAGAATGAACGGATGAAGGACAAAGTACAGCTGACGCTCAGGGTAAGCTTTTACGCATCCTTATTATCACTGTTATTTGGCTTTATTTGCCTTTTTCTGCTGCAGATCACCATTGTGGTACCCTACGTGTTTTTCCTTTTTGCTATCGTCAATATAGTAAACATCAGAGCCTATAAAAGTCACAGGAATCTCACGCTTGCATTCAATATCATTTCCATTACGGGTCTGGCCTGTGCCCTGGTGATCACCTTGTATACCGAAGGTATCAACAGCGCTTTTATTTTTGTCATGGCCGTAGTGGTCTTTGCGGGATACGTCTCCACCCAGCGATATGGCAGAATCTACTTATATATTAC
Source organism: Zeaxanthinibacter sp. (assembly GCA_041743425.1). Lineage (GTDB taxonomy): Bacteria > Bacteroidota > Bacteroidia > Flavobacteriales > Flavobacteriaceae > JTS-RE37. The sequence goes on from JBGTMS010000103.1 coordinate 5,450, forward strand.
CATTTTGATTGTGGTCCTGATCTATGTGCAGGATAGTTCGACCTTTTCACTCACCCAAAATGTGGTGCCTCCGGAATCTCAGCGAATGTTCAGCTTTCTTAGTGTTTTGTTTTCAATTTATATTTTGGGAGGGGTATTGGGAAAGAATTTGCTCAAAGCACATCATAATTTATACAAATCAAAACAAGAAATAGAAGAACGCATCAAGGAAAAGGAAACCCTTTTAAGGGAGGTCCATCACAGGGTCAAAAATAACCTCCAGACCGTATCGAGCCTTTTGAATCTTCAGTCCAGGACCCTCGACGATGACCAGGTCAAAGACCTTATTCGAAGCAGCCAGAACCGGGTAATCTCCATGGCTATGGTTCATGAAATGCTCTATATGCGAGACGACCTGTCAAAAATAGAGTACCGCTCTTATGTAAAGGAGCTGAGCGATTACCTGTTAAAATCCCTGAAAGGTGTGGACCATAAAATTCAGTTGGCAATTGACATTCCCGATATTAGTCTTGGCATAGATACAGCCATCCCGCTGGGGCTTCTTATTAATGAAGCAATCACCAACTCACTAAAATACGGGATCCTGAATGACGAGTCCGGATTAATCAGTATCAGACTTCTCAGAGAAGATGAAAACAATTTTATACTTCAGATCGGAGATGATGGCCGGGGGTTTTCGGACAGTATCAACCATAAGACCACTAAATCGCTTGGATTAAAATTAATACATAACCTTACCCGGCAATTGAACGGAACCGTTACTAAGGACCAAATAAAAAAAGGAACCCACTATATTATCCGGTTCCGTGAAGTCTCCGAACAGGACTATTTTCATTCCATACCCTAGTTGCCGCTATCAATCATCCGCTTAAATTTAAATTCAATTCTTTTCAGAATTCCATCATGCGGCTGACGTTTCATTCATTTATACCTATATTTAAATCGATAAACCATAGCCAGTTTTAAATGCATCATAAAATAGCTTGCCTCCTGCTGCTTTGCAGTACGCTTATACATTCTCAGGATTATTTCTATCAAAAATTTCAACCCTTTAATCCCGATGTCCCCTCCCCTGAAAAATTTCTCGGTTACGCCATAGGTGACAAACATACCCGTCATGACCTTATAGTTGCTTACATGGAGAAATTAGCTGAAGTATCTCCGAGGGCAACAATGTACCAGTACGGAAAGACCCATGAAGGCAGGAAACTCGTAATACTTACACTCAGTTCACCTGAAAATCATACGAATCTGGAATCGATCAAGAGCAGGCATCTGGCATTTACCGATCCTGTGGGAGACGCAAATAATTATGACGAAGTTCCCATATTTATAAACCTCGCTTATAATGTTCACGGCAATGAACCTTCCAGTTCCGAAGCCGCCCTTCTAACAGCTTATACTTTGGCCGCTTCCGAAAGCCCGGAAATTTTAAACTACCTGAAGAAATCAGTCATCTTTATTGATCCTGCTATCAATCCGGATGGCAGGGACCGTCACACCCAATGGGCCAACACCTATCAGGCGATGTCCCTTGTCCCTGACCCGCAGGACGCGGAGCACAATGAATATTGGCCCGGCGGGAGAACCAATCATTATTGGTTCGATCTCAACAGGGACTGGCTCCTGGCGGTGAATCCGGAAAGTCAGGGAAAACTTGACTGGTATCATGAATGGTATCCTAATGTGGTAACCGATTTCCACGAAATGGGATCGCAAAGCACTTATTTTTTTGAACCGATGAAAATGAATGGCTCCCTGAACCCCATCATGCCAAAGGAAAACTATGAGGATCTTAATAATATATTCGGCTCCTACTTTGCCAATGCACTGGATAGTATAGGATCATTGTATTTTACCAAAGAGGTCTTTGATGGCACCTATCCCGGCTATGGCTCTTCATATCCGGATCTGCAAGGAGGACTTGGTCTGCTTTTTGAACAGGCCAGTTCAAGGGGGATTAAACAGACCACAGAATTCGGCGAGATTACTTTCTCTTTTACCATAAGAAATCAATATACCTCTGGTATTGCCACAGTAAAAGCCGCAGTTGAGAACAAAACCTACCTCCGTGAATACCAGCAAGATTTTTTTAAAGGCGCGTTAACAAATGCTTCCTCGGGAAAAATACGGGGGTACCGTTTTGGTGATAAGTATGATCAGAACAGAAATAAGGCATTTATTGAACTTCTGCTCAGGCATCGGATAGAAGTGCATAAAAGCGGAGAAAATGAATTTGTTGTCCCAGTCTCCCAACCACAATACCGAATGGTGCAAACCATGTTTGAAACGTATACCAAGTACCGCGACAGTGTTTTTTACGATGCCTCTGCCTGGTCGGTTTCTAATTTTTACAATATGAAATCAGTAGCTGTGGCTACAGTTGCAGCAGCTGATCCGATCAGGGATGTGGATGAGCTGGGCGGCCCGCGGCCCGTTGTAAGGTCAGAATATGCTTACCTGATCGACTGGGACGATTATAATGCCCCGGCTGCATTGTACAAGCTGCAGGAAAAAGGCCTTGTACTCTCGTCTTCATTCAAACCTTTTACAGCACAGACTACGGATGGGGAGAAAAATATGGGCTTTGGTACTCTATTGCTTCCGGTGAGTCTACAGAAAAAGAGTTCTGATGAAATTTTCCAAGGGTTGCAGGAAGTACAGCAAGAATTTCAGGTTCCAATATATGCTGTTCCCACAGGCTATAATAAGCAGGGTATAGATCTTGGAAGCGGATTTATCAAGCCGGTAAAAAAACCAAAGGCGGCCATGCTTATTGGTACCGGGGTTAGTTCCTATGAGGCCGGAGAAGTTTGGCATCTTCTGGATACCCGTGTCCGGATGCCCATCACAAAATTGCCGCTTCGTAATTTTAATGAAACAGATTTCGACAAATACAATGTTTTAGTCATGGTCTCGGGGCGTTATGAACTCACTGAAAAGCAGTTGGCTTCGATACGGGCCTGGGTAGAAAAAGGTAATACCCTGATCACGATAGGAACCGGGAGCAGTTGGGCGGTGGAAAAAAAACTGGTCGCCGAGAAACTGGTGAAGGTCGAAAAGGATTCTACTGCCAAGGTCGATCGCAAGCGCTATATTGACGCGGAGGATACCATCGGTAAAGAAAGCGTGGGAGGGATCATTTTAAAGGTCGACCTCGATATTACACACCCTTTGGCCTTCGGTTATCACGATCTTATCCTTCCGGTGTACAAAAATAATGAGGTCTGGCTGGCTCCCAGCAAAAACGCTTATGCCACAGTGGCCAGCTATAGCGCTGAAGCCCGGGTCGACGGTTATATATCCGGGAAGAACCTGACGGATTTCGTCTCGGCTTCCGCCTCGCTGATGGTCAGTAAACTTGGCTCCGGCAGGGTTATCCTCTTTGCGGATAATCCAAATTTCAGAGGGGCATGGTACGGTACCAACCGGCTATTCCTCAATGCCCTCTTCCTTGGAAATCATATAGATGTTCCCGAATAATATCAGAAATGGAATTCATGTAATAAATTAAAAACCTCCGATTCAAAATGATGATAAAAAAACCCGTATTGCTCTATATATTAATTGTACTCCAGGTAATGGGACTCTGTGCTCAAACTGTGGGTGAGGGTCCTTATTCGCAACTTATATTAAGGGGAATGACGCTGATCAATGGCAACGGAGCCCCGCCTCAGGGCCCCGTTGATATCATCGTTGAAAATAACCGGATTGTTAACATTCAATCTGTAGGTTATCCCGGGGTAGCGATCGATGAGAAGAAAAGGACCAAGCTGAAGGAGGGGGGCAGGGAAATAGACGGTACGGGAATGTTCCTTATGCCCGGGTTTATAGATATGCATACTCATATTGGTGGCGAGGATCAGGGAGCAGGACCTGAATACGTATTTAAATTATGGCTGGCACATGGGGTTACTACGGTCCGTGAAGTTGGCGGGCCTGGACTGGAATGGTCTCGGGATCTGAAGGAAAAGAGCAAACGACAGGAGATTGTCGCACCACGGATCATTATACATACCGTTTTCGGACAGGATTCCGAGCCACCGATAAGTACGCCTGAGATGGCCAGAGAGTGGGTAAGAACGAATGCCAAAAACGGCGCAGACGGAATAAAATTCTTTGGGGCTCCTCCAAATATCATGGAAGCCGCATTGGATGAAAATAAAAAACTGGGGCTCCGTTCTGCCTGCCATCACGCACAGCTCGATGTTGCCCGCTGGAATGTCTTGCATTCGGCCAGGGCAGGACTTACCTCAATGGAGCACTGGTACGGTCTGCCGGAAGCCCTGTTTGACGACCGTACCGTACAGGATTATCCGTTGGATTACAACTATAATAATGAACAGGATCGGTTTGGGGAGGCTGGAAAACTTTGGGGACAGGCCGCCAAACCCTATTCCAAACATTGGAATAATGTGATGGATGAGTTGATCAGCCTCGATTTTACCCTGGATCCCACTTTTAATATATATGAGGCGAGCAGGGACCTTCAGCGCGCCAGACGGGCAGAATGGCATGAAGACTATACCTTGCCTTCCTTATGGGATTTTTATCAGCCAAGCAAAATTTCCCATGGATCATACTGGCATTATTGGGGCACGGAACAGGAGGTCGCCTGGCGTGAAAACTTTCGGCTATGGATGACTTTTATCAATGAGTACAAAAACAGAGGTGGCAGGGTGACCACAGGTTCCGATTCCGGATTTATATTCCAGCTATATGGATTTGCCTACATCCGAGAACTAGAGCTCTTGCGTGAGGCAGGTTTTCATCCGCTCGAAGTCATCCGGGCAGCCACTCTCAATGGAGCCGAAGCACTTGGAATGGAAAATAGGCTCGGTTCGGTGGAAGTTGGCAAGCTGGCCGATTTTGTAATCGTTGAAGAAAATCCGCTGGAAAATCTGCAGGTACTTTACGGAACCGGGGCCATTAAACTTACGGCTGAGAATGAAGTTGTGCGCGTGGGAGGAATAAAATATACTATCAAGGACGGAGTTGTGTATGATGCCCGTCAGCTGTTGAAGGAAGTGAGGGAAATGGTGGTTGCTGAAAAGAAAAAAACGAATTACACGATTAAACAGCCTGGAATCAAATAAATGGTGTTTTACAAACAAAGTTGCCAAATGACTTTCCGGAGTATCATTCAGACCTCAGTCGGCGTGCACGTATGCCTTTTCAGTAGGTTCACATTAATTGCCCGGAGCTAAGCCTGATCAGGATTAAGCCAGTTTGGTCTGATTTCTCTTTGTATTAAAGTTCAGCGCCTTTTTTACCCTTGTGTATTTGTTTTTGTACAACCGGGCTATACCAGCTTCTTTGACTGCTGAAATTTCTTTATAAGATGCAGCACCAGGAGTGCTATCAGCCAGAACAATAACCATTTTACTAAATTCAACTTTAACATCGGCAGGGGCGTTATTGGCAAGAGCAGCAGTTGAGCTTAAAAGGACGAGCATTAAGGTGATTATAGTTTTCATTTGTATCATTTGGGTGATACTAATTTAACTACGAATACCCTCAAAGGTCCTTTGTAAATCGCTGAAGGACAGCTATAATTGGCTAACTGTAGAATGAAGCGATGAAAGGTAAACTATGTTCGTCGAACGCTTCTGAAGTGAAAATCAGCTTGGCGGAGATGCCTGCCATTAAACGGTGGAAAATAACAACTTTTTAGGTTATTCTGAAAACTCTGTAGTTTCTATGACCAAATTACAAAGGAGGGCAATCATCTTCCTGTTAAATAGGTCAGACTGTAAAATTCGGGTCGCATCACGAGTGAAATCTTTAATCCCGGCTCAACGCACTTCCCTGCGAATCACTTCCAGAGGAGGGCTCCTTAGGATAGTGCGGCTATTGAACAGGCCTATGGCCAGTACAATTCCTGTTATTGCAGGCAGCAGAATGGCAAATGGGATGAAAGAAGGGGTAAATGGCATCTCAAACACAAAAATGGCCAGCATCTGGCTACCCAGGAGCGAAAGCAGAATTCCAAAGACACACCCGATACTACCAAGATAGAAATATTCAAGGGCGGCAATCCTTAGGATCACATGACTGCGTGCTCCCAGGGTACGAAAGAGCGCGCTTTCCCGTATCCTCTGGTATTTGCTTGTTCGCACTGCCCCAATCAGTACGATGATCCCTGTAAGAATACTAAAAAAGGCCATGAAATTGATGATCCAGGATATTTTATCAAGAATCCCTTCAATGAGGGTAACCACCTGCCTTAGATCAATAATCGAAACATTGGGGTAGTCGCTTACCAGTTCGCGTTGAAGTTCTGCCGAGGCCCTTTCATCCGGGGCTTTGGTGCTGAGTACATAGAATTGAGGCGCATTCTCCAGAACCCCCCTGGGAAAGACTATGGAAAAATTGAGCTGCATCCGTCCCCAGTCGACTGAGCGGATACTTCCAACCACAGTTTTCATTAAAAGACCCTGGACGTTGAAGGTCAGGGAATCCCCTATCCCGACCCTGGCATCCCTGGCAACATTATCCGAAATAGAAATCGGAACAGATCCGGTAGCTGTCATGCTAGCTGTCCACTTACCCAATTCCAATCGTTCGGAGGCAATCAGGGAGTCGCGGTAGGTCACTCTGAATTCATGGTTCAATATCCATTGATTCACCTCCGAGGTACTGTCCATCCTGATGTCATTGGCAGCCCGGCCGTTAATACTTTGAACCCGCATGGTAATGATGGGAATTCTGTCGATTAACGGCAGGCCTTTTCCCGTGATTCCGGAGGCGACATCGGTCACCTGATCGGTCTGAACATCCAAAAATATCAGATTGGGGCTATTGGCGTCACGTTCGAGCGTTGCCTTATCCAGAAGAATATCCTTGGTAAAGTAGAGGGTGCTTATTAAAAAAGACCCCACCCCAATGGCCAGTAAGAGCGTCATTGTCTGATTATTGGGCCGGAACATATTTAGCAGACTCTGACGTACAGTAAAGCTCCATTTGGTCGGAAAGTATTTTTTGATGGTGTGCATCAACAGTTGCGACATCAATGCCAGGATGCCAAAAGTCAGGATAATGCCAGCCAAAAACCCAATCGCCTGAATCGGATCCTCAAGAATCCATAAAGCGAACAGGTAAACACATCCCATTATCATGGCCAGAATAAGAAGAATGGCCCTTCTCGATTTCACCACGGGTTCATCCTGAATCCGCAATACCTGAAGTGGGCTAACGTACCAGGTGCCCATCAAAGGGAGCAGGGCAAAAAGAACAGACATTGCGATACCGAGCAGCAAGCCCATGATCACAGGGATAAGGGTAAAAGTGATTTGGACGTCAAAGGGAAGAAATCCTTTAAGAATTAATGGAAATGTAAATTGAAGCAGCATGCCCCCAACTGTACCTATTATACCTCCAATCAGACCCATGCCGGCAATTTGCAAGAGGTAAATGGCAAAAGTCTGTTTCCGGCTCGCGCCAAGGCATTTAAGCATCGCCACTGCCCGCAATTTCTCTTTCATATAAATATGAACGGAGCTTGCAATGCCAACGCATCCAAGCAATAATGCTATAAATGCTACGAGATTCAGAAATCTGCCAACATTGTCGTATCGGCGTCCAAGGCGTTCACTGGTCGAGGTATGGGTATCGAGATCGGCATTTTCCGCATCAAGGCGAAGATCAATTTGCTCCTCTAGTAATTCGAGATCTGCGTCAGGGGTGACCTTGAAATAGTATTTGTACTCCTGTCTGCTGCCTAACTGTAGTAAGCCGGTCGCCTGAATACTCGAATAGGGAATCATAATGGCAGGAGCCACTGAACTTCTCAATGCGGTACTTCCGGGTGCGGACTGTAAACTTCCCAGGATGAGAAAAGTAAGCTCTCCTATCTTGACACTGTCTCCAGGTTGTAAATTGAATTGAAGCATGACAGTGGCATCTACCAGGGCTCCGGTCTTTTGCAGGAATGAGGCAGCGGCAGATACCGGAAGGGTTTCCAAACTACCATAAATGGGAAAAGGGCCATCAATGCCTCTGACTTCAACCAATTTGGTCCCGCCATTCTCAGGAAAACTGGCCATGGAAGCGAAAGTAACCTCCCTTACCGCCGCCCCCCCGAGGGAATCAATGATGTACTGAACTTTTTCATTGGGTAGCTGACCACTGTCAATGATAAAATCGGCCCCCATTAAGGCTTTTGACTGAAGTACTATGTTCTCCTTGAGGTTTTGGCTGAAGGATTGAATGGCTACTACGGCAGCTATACCAAGAATAATTGATGACATGAACAAAGTAAGTCTGCGCCAGCCCGATTTTCCATCGCGCCAGGCCATAAGGAGCAGCCATTGCATCCCTGCTCCGGGATTCCTGGCCCCATCTTTCAAGACAATACGGTTCTTTCATTAGACACTATATTCCCACTTTTCAGTCTGAGGATGTTATGTGCCCGCCCCGCCAGTTCCAGATCATGAGTGACAATAACCAGGGTGGTGCCTGCCTCCTTGTTCAGATCGAACAGCAGCTCTACTACTTTCTCTCCCGTTTCTCCATCGAGATTGCCTGTTGGTTCATCAGCGAAAAGGATGGAAGGCCTGTTACAGAATGCCCTGGCCATAGCTATCCGTTGCTGTTCTCCGCCTGAGAGTTGTGAAGGATAATGATGCGACCTGTCTGCAAGACCCACCTTTTTAATGAGTTCAAGGGCCATGACCCTGGCCTGTCTGTCACCCTGCAGTTCAAGGGGTACACTCACGTTTTCAAGAGCCGTTAGCGTTGGAAAAAGCTGAAAATCCTGGAAAATAAAGCCTACTTCCCGGTTCCTGAGCTCTGCTCTCTGATCTTCATTTAATTCCTCAAGCAGAGAACCGCACAGGGTCACACTTCCCGTCTCAGCCTGATCAAGACCAGCACAAAGCCCGAGAAGCGTCGTTTTCCCACTCCCGGAAGGCCCCACAATTGCAAAGGTGTCGCCTTCTTCAATTTCAAAAGTGATATTCTCCAGTACAACCAGATTTCTGGAACCACTCCAGTAGCTTTTCGTAAGCTCCCTGACGTTTAATATCTTTGCCATTCCATGATTATTCAAGGCAGGCAAAATAAGGAATTGTAATTGAATTATAGTAGGACAGCTATGCAGAACATCTTAAAGTTTAGTTATTTTTTATTGGTTACTCTGGTCTGTAGCTGTGGGGATAAAAGCAGTAGCAAGGACGTGAAGGAGACCCGGGACAATGAACAAGCTGCGGATACTCTTATGAAGTCCGAAGCAAACGGAACCATCCTCTTTTTTGGAAATAGTCTCACCGCTGGCTACGGCTTAGACCCTAAACAGGCATTTCCATCACTGATACAGGACAGGCTAGACTCCCTTGCCAAACCTTATACAATTATCAATGCCGGACTGAGCGGGGAAACGACTTCGGGAGGTAGAAACCGACTGGATTGGGTATTAAATCAAAAGACAGACATATTTATTTTGGAACTCGGAGCCAATGACGGATTGAGGGGTATTGCCCTTGCAGAGACCAGAGCCAATCTGCTGGCGATTATCCATGCGGTCAGGGAAAAAAACCCCGATACGCAAATTATACTCGCGGGGATGCAGATTCCCCCAAACATGGGCCAATCATATACCAGAGAATTCCGTACCATCTTTCCGGACATCGCTGAAAAAAATGACGTACAGCTGATCCCTTTTTTACTGGAGGGTGTAGCCGGAATACCTGAACTCAACCAGGAGGACGGAATTCACCCAACCGCAAAAGGCCACAAAATAGTGGCCAATAATGTATGGGCTGTTCTGGAACCATTGTTAACCAGATAATGGTTTTCTACACTTAAAGGTTGTAAAAAACCCCGCCGGATAAATTGCTTCCCGGGGGGCTTCTCTCCATCAATGCAGGGACAAATAGTTTATCAGAAATCAGGCTAATTTGGCCTTATTGCCTTTGGCTTTAAAGGAAAGGGCCGACTTAATAGAAGAATTTTTGAATTTATACAAGCGGGCAACACTGTTTTCTTCAAAGCTGATGTTGGTTCTGAAGGTTTCTGTTAGTACAACTCCCATTTCAATTGTAACTACCTTAGTCTCATTCTGAGCATCCTGAGCTTTGGCTGAGAATCCGATCAGAAGAACAAAAACTAGAGTTGCAAGGGTTTTCATGTTGTACTTTGTTTTTATATAAATAGAACGGGAGGGACCCCGTCGGAGGCGGTTTCATTTCGTTCAAGAAGGGCGCTTTTCCGATATCCGGCTGAAGCACGGATAAAGTGCAGAAAACCAACGATTAGGGTATCATAGGCTGAAAACCAGTTGGCGGCAACTTATGTCAATGAACGGCATCACTTTGTCATTTTTGATGACTTTAGGTCAGAATTAATTGATTTTTGAGTATCTTGAAATGGGTTGTAACTTATAGTAGTAGGACAATATAAAAGGTCTAATGGTCAATCAAGGCTTACAAATTCAAATGCCGCTCCTACGAATGAGCTCCCGGAAAATGCTCCCTGTTGCTTTTTGGACCGCGGTCTATTTCTTAGCCGTTCTTCAGGATTTCCTATTTGCCGGACTGAATCATACTTCATTTTATATATCTGAGAGTATGATGTTCAATACCTTCTGGTTATTTTTTATTCCCTTCACGGCATGTTTACAACAGTTGTCTGGTAAGACATCAGATGGACCCGTGTATTATTTCGCAGGGAAGCAACTTCTAGTTGCTTTGATGCTGACCCAGCTACATATCCTGTTATTCACCGCCCTTTTTATTTTACAAAGCATCATTATATATGAACATCCGCACCGATTTGTTGGTATCCTGAAGTCCGTACTGGCCCACCACGCCTTCTTAACTTTTATAATATATGCTCTGAGCATGCAATCCCGCAAAGGGAAATTACAACTGTCAGGGGCCCGTATTAATGACAACAGGACTGCATATCCGGACCATCTGATCATAAAACAAGGCAGGACTGCAACCAGAATATCGGTGTCGACCATTTTAACAATCAGGGCAGATAAACCCTATTGTGCGATTCATTGTGAGCGACGGAAAGTGCTGCATAGCACCACCCTGAAGAAGTTGTCTCAAATCCTCGACCCGACAGTATTTGTCAGAGTGCATCGTTCCGCAATAATCAACAGAAAGCATATCGGGCAAATGGAATCCAGGGGTAACGGAGATTATGACGCACTGTTATCGGATGGTACTAAAGTGCGATTAAGCCGTCACTTGCGTCAGAATTGGGATCATTTGATCCCCCATCCGGGGTCTAAAGTACTCCCCTCGGAACAATGAACCAGTAGAAAGGAACGGTCTTCGTTCTTTCTTTTCTACCTTGCTTAAAACTGGCATTATGGAAAATTCCTATATCTCACGACTGTTGTTCTGTCTGGCTGGGATCTGTTTTGCATGTACAGGCCAAACGCCAGGCAAAGTGCCATCCAATACCCCGACACCAATTATAGGAGGGCCCTTTGAGAATAGGGAATTTATGGAAATCGGTATGCCCGATAAGCTGAACTCGGTGGATACTACTGCGGGTTGGTCTCAGGCAGGACAAAAATTATTGATTACAGGCACCATTTTTAAAAATGATGGAATAACGCCCGCACCCGATGTGCTCTTATATATTTATCATACGGATATTCATGGATATTATGCAGTTAAGCCGGGATTGGATCCAAGAATCCTTCGTCATGGATATATCAGGAGCTGGGTGAAATCGGACAAAGACGGTCAATATAGCATTTATACGGTTCGACCGGCAGCGTACCCAAATGCTGACGAACCTGCCCATATCCACCCTTCCATCCGGGAAGCAGGACTTCCCAATGCTTACTATATTGATGAATTTGTATTTGACGACGACCCTTTACTGACAAAGGAAAAACGGAAGAGAATGCAAAACCGAGGCGGCAGCGGTATTTTAAGGCCGGTTGAAAAAGGAAATCTTCAGATCGCGGAACACAACATCGTGCTGGGCCTGCACATACCTGATTATCCCGATAGGGTCGATTCAAAATTACAGTCCGGTAAACAGGTTGGCGAAGATATCCTATCCTTCACGCCCCGCCATGCGTGGGGGCCAGACAAAGGATCGAGAACGTGTCCGGTATGTAAATACGGCAGATATCATGGGATTCTGTATTTTGTGGGTAATTCCCCTGACTGGGCCGAAATAAGCAATTGGCTTGTATTTTTTGAGAGGCTCGGTGCTGAGAGAAAACAATATCTGAAAACCTATTTTATTTACGGAAACGAAGAACAATATGGAATTAATAGCCGTAACAAAGAACTCGAAAACCTTGGAACGAGACTCAATCTGCAAAACGTGGCACTCACCCACCTGCCCTCTTTTACTGACAGGGAATCCGAAATATACTTAAATGGGATCAATCCCGACGCAGAGAGTACCATACTGATATATAAACGCAGCAATGTGATAGCCAACTATGTCAATCTCGAAGCGGGGGAGGCTGCCTACCGTAAGATTTCCAACATCCTTGAGGATACGGTCAACGACTTTTTCTTACTCCCGGTACCTGACAATTAGATCAATGAAGCGAAAGTCAGATTCAGACGGTGACAGTTTCATCCTTTTTAATAATAAAAAAGAGGGATCTCCTTACTGCAGAATTCCTGAATTTATAGAGGTATACAACGGCAATGGAACGGCCTGTTAAAAGTTCACCGGCAGATAATCCAACGTTGATTCCCATCTCAATCGGAACCACTTTGATTGCCTCTTTTTGCTCCTGTGCTTCTGTTGTTCCCATCAAGAGTAGTAAGATCAAGGATGCAATCGTTCTCATGCCTGAAAGCGGTTTAGATGTATAAAACGGTCGAACCTACCAATACCTTAAATACTTTTCGATCAACTGTCATTATTTCTCGTTGAGATGTATTTAAGCAGCTGAAAAGCATAGGAATATCCTTGCAATTTGGGGATTCAGGACGATAATCTTTGATAAATTCCTGATGAAAGATCAATTAACTTTTGCAAGAAGAGCCGGATTCGGGCAGTTTTCTTTATACTCCCCTATCTCTTTGATACTGCACACCCCGGGATAATCGCCGGTCCATCCTCCAAGATCGCGAATAAGTTGAAAATGAAGATGCGGGGCATAATTACCATTCACTTCCGGGGTACCGAGGGTACCGATGACTTCTCCCTTTTTAAAATGGTCTCCGGGATGGACATTTACAATAGATGCCAAGGCCAGATGTCCATAAAGCGTATAAAGCACTTTACCGCTCATCCTATGCATGAGAATAATTGTCGGACCATAATCTCCCCTGGATATATTGTTGGCATAACTGTGGACAACGCCATCAACAGGTGCCAATACCGCAGTACCCGCATTTGTCCAAAAATCCAGTCCGAGATGTATCTTACGTTCCGGCTGGCCCGGAACCTTAAAAGCGGAAGAATTGGCATACAAGCTGCGCTTTTCTAGGTATCCGCCATAGGCTACATGAGCATTGTTTTTAGCCAATACATAATCTATATATTGCTGACAGAACATTGGGTTTGTAATATCTATCTGCTTTAGAGCCGTGTTGGAATCTGAAAGGTCTATGGAGATGTACGTACGCGTCGAAATACTGGGATCAAGGACCAAGGACGGTTCAGGAAAATCACAAAATAAGCTGTTCGAGTGATCATGCATTTAACAAATATCCGCTTTTGTGCAGTACGTCGTTAAATTTATATGAGATCTCCATCCATAATAACCCAAAAAAAATCTTATAAATTATCCGAATGGGAGGCCAATAGAATCGGGAGAAACAGCCTTATTTTTTATTAAAATACCCTTCCATGTGTAAGAAAAAGTGGACGACAGTTCAGCGATTATATACCATAATTGTTGGTAGAAGACGGCTTTTTGAATAATTTTGTTAAAAAATCTGGACATGCGTCCATTGCTAAAATTAACTTTATGAAGACAAAATTGCCACTTAAACTGGTATTATATTTTATGGTTATGACATTTGCACTGTCAATGCCCGGTTGTAGTTCGGATAATGTCGAACCGGTAGGCGGTGACGGTACGGAGCAGCCGGAACCAGAACCTGAACCAGAGCCGGAACCAGAACCAGAACCTGAGCCAGAACCAGAACCGGAACCGGTGCCTCAATCAGAAGAACCAGTCGGGCCGTCCATTTTAAAAATGAATTGCGGTGGACCCGAATTGACTATCGGAACCGAAGTATTCATTGCTGATCAATATTTTAGTGACGGTAGTGAGGAATATGTAAACTCAATGGTCACCGAGATTGCCGATACAGAGCTGGATGAATTGTATTATACTGAAAGGATTTCTTCACCCATTCGAGGTTCCTATTCGTATGACATCCCTGTAAGTAATGGCACTTATACCGTCAAGATGTATTTCGCTGAAATTTATTGGGGTGCTCCGAGTGAAGATAACGCTGAAGGCGGTATTGGTCTGAGAGTTTTCGATGTCGAGGTTGAATCTGAAAACAAGATCAATAATCTGGACATTTTTAAAGAAGCGGGTGCCCTTAGTGCCTTTACCAGGATGTATGACGTAGAAGTCACGGATGGTATGCTAAATATCAGTCTAGAGGCGTCACAGGACAGACCAAAACTGGCAGCTCTCGAAATTTTTGGCAACGGTACAATCGAATAACAAGTAGTGACTGCGGGCTTATACCGGCTCTGCGAGATAATAAAAACCCATGGCTTTCAGCCCTGGGTTTTTGCTTTTATATATCCGGAATACTGCCCGAATATAATAGCATTAAGCCACCCCTTTACCAATTTAATAAAGGTTGCATTCAAATTTTATTAAAGCAAAGGTTCCTCTTTTCTTTACAGGCTATTGATATAAAAAATTGGAGCCGCTTCTTACCATTTAAACAAAATATGACTTTACATAATGGTTGGACCATGGAGAGGAGTATCATCAGGACTTCGAACGTAAAAATCCCAACAATCCTTATATCCGTAGCGTGTCTCTTCCCCCGGCTCAACAGATTTAAGGCAAACTTTCAGGATTATCTCAGGAAGGATGTCCCTTAAAATCCCTCAAAACAGGACACAAGTCGACTTTTTTAAGTCACTTTTTTTATTTGTGGAGTGAAGCGTTTATCTTTAACAATCTCCAATAAAAAATCACACTAAAATGAGTCGCAATCTTACCTTAATTCCTTCAAGCCTTTACTTGCTGCTCGGATGTTGCTTTCTGATAGGATGCTCAAATACGAAAGAAGATCCCACTCCATGGATTGCCCTTTTTGATGGCAATTCTCTCGATGGCTGGTCGGTGAAGGGCGGTAAGGCCAATTATAAGGTACGTGACAATGCCATTGTTGGTTCAACCGTCAGGAATTCCCCCAATTCATTCCTAACCACGGACAAGCGTTATGGTGACTTTATCCTTGAACTGGAGTATCAGGTGGATTCAAGCATGAACTCCGGAATACAAATCCGCAGCAATAGCTATCCGTATTACATGGACGGCAGAGTTCATGGATATCAGATTGAGATTGATCCTTCAGAACGTAGCTGGAGCGCCGGTATTTACGACGAAGGACGCAGGGGATGGCTTTACCCCATGACAAACCAGACGGAAGCACAGAAGGCATTCAGACAAAACGAATGGAATCATTACAGAATTGAAGCGATAGGAGATACCATAAAAACCTGGATCAATAATGTGCCGGCTGCTTATCTTGTTGATGACAGGACGGCTGAAGGTTTTATTGCCCTGCAGGTGCATAGTATAGAAGAGGGTCAAAAAGAGGGCACGGAAATCATCTGGCGCAAGGTCAAAATTCTGACAGACAGTCTTTCCATATATAGTAAAAAAAGTCCTTTGAAGCCACTTATTCTTACCAATCAACTTACACTGGATGAAGAGAAAAACGGATGGAAACTTTTATGGGATGGAAAGTCAACAAAGGGCTGGCGTGGAGCACGGCTGGAAAAGTTTCGGAGAAGGGATGGCTGATTGAAAACGGGGAACTCATCGTTTTGTCCTCAGGGGGAGAGGAATCCGCGGCAGGCGGCGACATTGTCACGGAAGCTACTTATGGCGATTTTGAATTACAGGTCGATTTTAAGATCACCGAAGGTGCAAACAGCGGAATAAAATATTATGTCAATACAGATCTGAATAAAGGACCTGGATCTTCCATTGGCCTTGAATATCAGATCCTGGATGATGAGGTTCATCCGGATGCCAAGCTTGGAAATCATGAAGGAAGCAGGACCATGGCTTCTTTATACGACCTGATAGCTGCAGACCCTGAAAAACCGGTAAACCCGGTTGGAAGCTGGAACCATGCTCATATTATCTCCAAAGACAATCATGTGGAACATTGGCTTAACGGGATGAAAGTACTTGAATATGAGCGAAAAAGCGAGACATACAAGAAGTTAGTTGCTGAGAGTAAGTATGTCGAATGGCCTGGCTTCGGGGAAGCGGAAAAAGGGCCCATTCTGTTGCAGGATCATGGTGACCGGGTAGCCTTTAAAAATGTAAAAATTAGATCGATTAATAATTAGGCCCATATGACAAACAGGAGATCATTCATAAAGAAATCAACGGCAGGCGGCTTAGGCCTTGGCCTGTCCGGGTTGCCATTTACCCAGATGAGTTTTGCCCGCGCCCCCGGTGCCAACGATCACATCAATGCAGCTGTGATTGGTGTCCGCAGCCGCGCTAAAGCTCATGTAAAGGCAATTCAGGCAGATTCAAATTCGAAAATTCTCTATAACTGCGATGTTGATAAAAACATTCTTTCTGAACATAGTGCATGGTGCCAGGAAAACATTGGTTATGTACCGAAGGCGGTCAGGGATTTCCGAAAGGTGCTGGAGGACAAGGATGTAGATGCAGTGTTCATTGCCACTCCCGATCATTGGCATGCCCCGATGGCTATTTTGGCGTTACAGGCCGGAAAACATGTATATGTTGAAAAACCCTGCAGCCATAATCCGAATGAAAATGAACTTCTGGTCGCTGCCCAGAAAAAATATGGCAAAAAAGTGCAGATGGGAAACCAGCAAAGATCCGCTAAAACTTCCATCCTTGCTGTCAAAGAAATCAGGGATGGGATTATCGGGAAGGTTTACAAGGGAGAGGCATATTACTCCAATAACAGGGAAACTATAGGAACAGGCAAAAACATAGCTGTCCCCCCTACCCTGGATTGGGATCTCTGGCAAGGCCCCGCCCCCAGGGTCGGGTATCGTGACAATATACACCCGTACAATTGGCACTGGTTCAGAAATTGGGGAACCGGAGAAGTACATAACAATGGAACCCATGAAATAGATATCTGCCGTTGGGCCCTGGGCGTCGACCTTCCGGAAACCGTCACTTCATTCGGAGGGAAGTACACCTATGATGATGATTGGGAATTTGTAGACAATCAACAGGTCACATATACCTTCGATAATGGTACATTTTTCACCTGGACCGGGCATAGCAGGGGCATTATGGAACCCGAACGTCCCGGTCGTGGAGTGACCATATATGGAAGTAAGGGGAGTATTATGTTAAGCAGAAATGACTATCAGTTATTTGGCCTTGACGGAAAACTGATTAAAACCGAAAAGGAAGCCGCACAAAGTGCCACCACCAATACTCTGGGAGAAGGACAATTAGATATCGACCACGTGGCGAATTTTTATGATGCGATACGAAAAGACACTGCCCAGCATGCCGCAATTGATGATGCCGCCATCTCCACTATGTTATGTCACCTTGGCAATATGGCTCAGGATGCCGGTGAAACCATTAAGGTTGACCCTTCAAGCGGAAAAGTTCTGAATAGTGAGAAAGCAATGGCACACTGGAAAAGAGATTATGAAAAAGGATGGGAAGTGGTGTTGTAATGCGGAAGACCCGATCCAACCCCTTACCATGAACCCGGCTTGTACAATAATCTCCGGGCCGGTGGCATGGATGACATCCATTAAAGGCTATTGCTGAAGAATTATATCACTGTACTGGGTGTTGATCACTATGGATTTATTCGCATCCTCCTTCAGATGATATCCCTTATGAACTGTGGTATTATTGTCCGTTTTGGTTATCTGGAACACAAGATCGGAAGGACTTACCAATTTTGAACCTGTGCTGTTAACATATATTTTGTAGGCAGTTGCAGGTAGTACACAGATCAATTCCCCATTCTGCACAGAAATATCCATGTCCTTAAAATCTTTCGAAATGTCCTTGATGCGTACGGCACCCAGGTTGTTTTTAATAAATGCACTCTGAAGAAGCCTGTCAATGGTCACGTTGGATGAGGTGGCATTCAGTTTCAATGACTTCACATCACGTAGCGCCACCTTATCAGAAAATTGGATATTCAACTGGCCGTTATTCCAATTTTCAACACTCATAGGAGAATAGGATACCATAACATCGGTCTTGGCACCTTCTATGGTAGTGGCAAGCAACCTTGCATAAGACAAGGTTGCTTTCATATCCTTTGTGTTCTCAGCGA
The DNA here is from genome assembly GCA_041743425.1 of Zeaxanthinibacter sp. Classification (GTDB taxonomy): domain Bacteria; phylum Bacteroidota; class Bacteroidia; order Flavobacteriales; family Flavobacteriaceae; genus JTS-RE37. The sequence goes on from JBGTMS010000103.1 coordinate 23,902, forward strand.
GTTTCACTTCCCCATGCCTGACGTTCATTTTTAGGGTGGCCGATTTTGGCATTTTTATCCTGATGGTTTTTTTAATTTTATATTTCCGGTTGCCTTCATTTGAAGATCCGAAGAAAATGTTCGGAGCCGTGTGCAGGCTATCCATTTGAATCATGCGGACCCGGGATGAATCGAGCATCCGTTTCTCCATCACTCTGGCTTTTACCCTTTCCTCCATGGCCTTGGTCCTTTCCTTTTGCAACTCACTGCGTGATTCTACACGTTCTTTCATTTGCTCCTCTCTTTCTTTGAGCATTTCTCTCTGATGTTCCCTATGTTCCTCTCCGTTGGCTTTCCATTCCTCAGCACGCAGTTTCATTAATTCACTCCACTCCTCCATTTTTACCTTGTAATCCTCATTGAAATTTTTATTGAACTCCGTCTTCCATTTCTTTAGATATTTCTCCCCATCCTTCTCATAGGCCTCATAGTCAAAACGCTCCATTTCTACGGGGGGCATGGGAGGCATGGGAGGCATTGGAGGCATGGCCTGCATAGGTGCAAATACATGGAAATCAGGAATTTCAAGATCCATAAAAAAGGGCTCCATTTCGGTAAACCCGGGATGGTCTATAATAAATTCTCCCATGTTTATAGGCGCCGCCCCGTGCATAAAAGACCAGGAAGGTTCTGCTACGGTACTGATCTCAATCCGCCCGCTGTTTCCGAGAATTTTGACGCCCCCTTTTTCAAAATAGTCCTTTGCCTCTTCAGGGGAAGCTCCTTCCAGTTCTATCACCGCCTCTATCTCGACTTCATTCTTCTCCCAGGTTTCAAAGGAAATATCGGCATGGCTTGTATTGATATCAATGATGGCATCGTTCGCCACCTTAAACGACTCATTATAGGTTTTTGTTTGTTTTTGGCCATAGACTCCAAAACATGTAATGCATAAGAGTAGGGCGGTTGTTTTAAATATTGATGGATGTACCTTCTTCATTTTGATTCGATTTAAATTCATTTAATTTCAGTTTCAATCTTTGCAGCAACTCCAATCGCAATTGCAGGTTTTTGATAAGGACAGTAATCGTCTGGTCATTGGGTCCGATTTCATTCAGTTCGGTGATCAGTCTTAAGTATTCCTTGTTCAGTTCTTCAAGGCGTTTCATATAGTTGTCTGCAAGTGCCTTGGTATCCCCGGATACTTCAAGTTCTGAAAGTGCCATATTGATGTTGACTACATAATAATCTTCAACCTGTTTCAGATCCGGTGACAGATCGCCAAGGGAAATAGTTTCTTTTACGGAGGTTGTATTCTCCACCGCCATGGCAGGATTCTTCGGTTGCTCGATACTGCCGGCTGGGTTGAGATATCTATAAGTTCCAACGAACAGCACAATTACCACCGACGCTGCTATCCATAGCCAGTACCGGTTTTTCTTTGGAACGACCGGAAAGGTCTGGTCAAGACGCTTTTCGAATCTTTTCTCATGCCCTGACTTTAATGTATACCCCGTTTTTCGATCGTCGTCAAAAAGTTCTCTGAGATCCTGTGCCATGAAATCTGTTTTTTAAAATTCCCTTTAATTGCCCCTTTCCTCTGAGTAACCTGGTCCTGCAGGTCGTTTCTTCCAATCCTAGAATTTCTGATATTTCGCTGTGATCATAACCTTCAATAAGGTAAAGTGATACCACTACCCTGTACTTATCTGATAATCTGTCAATCCCATCCCTGACCTCACTGATGGTAATTTGGTCTTCCACCATCCAATCGTCATCCTCTACAATATGTAAACTATGTTCCTTTAATTCCACCACCTGCTCCTTTTTTGCCTTTATAAAATCAAGACTCTTATTGACAACTATTTTTTTTAACCAGGCCCCGAATGTTACCTCCCCCCGGTACTGATCGATCTTATGAAAAGCCTTTATAAAAGCCTCCTGCAGGACATCTTCCGCGTCAGCCGGATTTCTTAGAAAGCGCATGGCTACCGCGTACATACCTTCGCTGTACTGCCGGTATAGCCTCATTTGTGCTTTCCGGTCGTTGGCTTTGCAACGTTCGACAAGGTCAATTTGAAACATTTGGCCAGTTTCCAAGTGAGTCTGAGGTGTTAGTATCTATAAGGACGATTCAATACTATCGGTGTTGCAAAAAAATACAATTTTATAATTCTTTTTCATTCATGACATTAAATTCAAATCCTGCATAACACGAGGATTTTCATGATAAAGGTCCACAATCGATCAACAAGCCGACGAATTTTAAATTCGATTTAGTAAATTAGATTTACTAAAATATCTCAAATCAATGAAAATACTTAAATGGATTTTGGTTGTAGCCCTGGTAATCGCCCTGCTCATATTTTTTGTAGGATTGCCTTATATGAAGAAGCAGACCAAAAAATTCAGTCCGCAAACAACAGCGACCTACAAGCATCAGGGTATGGATCTAAGGGTGGATTACAGCAGTCCTTTTAAAAAAGGACGTGTTATATTCGGAGAATTGGTGCCCTATGATCAGGTCTGGCGTACCGGTGCCAATGAACCAACAACTTTCAGTACCGCAACCGAAATCGGTATCGGTGAGCATCGCCTGCCGGCAGGCTCTTATTCGCTTTGGACAATTCCGGGTAAGCAAAACTGGTCGGTCATGTTTAACAGCAAAATACCGTCCTGGGGAGTGACCATGAGCAGTGGTGGCAGTGAAACCACCAGGGATCCACAGAAAGACATATTGCAATTAGAAGTACCCGTACAGCTGGTATCTCCGCCCATGGAAAGTTTCACCATCACATTTGAACAGAGAGATACCATTTACCTCGATATCCTTTGGGATAGTGTAAAAATACAAGTCCCTATTACAAACTGAAATTGAAGCAATCGAAAAATATTGGCGATGGAAGCGTGGAAAGGATCAAGGCGGAAAGAAAGAAAATTCTATCTGTCCCTGCATTGGTCAGGGGGGTGCTTCAGGGAGATAAAATGTCTCTTTCACGGGCGATTACCCTGATAGAGAGCACCAACGAGTCTGATCGTGCAAAAGCCGAACACCTGATACAGAAGTGCCTTGGCAGGGATCAGCACAGTATCAGAATAGGGATTACAGGGGTTCCGGGCGTAGGAAAAAGCACCTTTATAGAGGCCTTTGGAAGGCAGCTGACGTCTCTCGACTATAAGGTGGCCGTTTTGACCGTAGATCCCAGCAGCTCGCTAAGTAAAGGCAGTATTCTCGGTGATAAAACCCGTATGCCACAGCTCGTACAGGAACCTAAAGCTTTCATAAGACCAACTCCTTCCGGGACTGCCCTTGGTGGGGTGGCACGACGCACCAGAGAGGCTATGACTCTTTGCGAGGCGGCTGGTTTTACGATCATCCTCATCGAAACGGTTGGAGTGGGTCAGAGTGAGGTTGCTGTCCATAGTATGGTTGATTTTTTTTTACTCCTGCAACTGGCAGGTGCAGGAGATGAATTGCAGGGTATTAAACGCGGTATCATTGAAATGGCCGATGCGGTTGCCATCAACAAAGCCGATGGAAACAACATAAAAGAGGCCTCAAAAGCGAGGCTGGCCTTTGAAAAGGCACTTCATTTGTATCCCCCTAAAAGCAATGGCTGGCAACCGAGAGTGGTGACCTGTTCCGCGCTCCGGAACGAGGGTATCGTTGCCATATGGGAATTGATTTCCGGCTATGTGGCAGATCATAAGAAAAATGGTTCATTTCTGGATAAACGCAGAGGTCAGAATAAAAAATGGTTTCTGCAAGCCGTAGATGACTTCCTTCATCGCAAATTCTATCAGAACAAGCGTGTGCAGAAAAAGCTTGAAAGTCTGGTAAGTCAGGTGGAAGCAGGAAAGAAGACACCTTATAAAGCAGCGGCCGAATTATTACAAAATTTTAACGAACATCGTTAATTTACACAAGGCACCCAGCCGGCCTCCTCTCGAAATTAAATCATTGCGCTTCAAATGTCATCGCTGAAATTGTAATAATTGGGGGGAGGCCTTAATTGCGTTTAAAAACCCTAAATTTGTTTCCATATTAAATTCCGTTGATGAATCCCGTCACAGATTCCCTTTTATCTATTGTAATTCCTCTTTTTAACGAAGCGGATAATGTGGTTCCCCTCACCGCCAAAATCCATGAAAGCCTGCCGGGATATCACTATCAGATTATTTATGTAGATGATTTTTCTACAGACGCGACCCGGGTGACTATTCTTGCCTTACAAGATCCTCTTGTCCACCTGCTCGAATTAAAGAAGAATTATGGGCAAAGCCTCGCTTTGGCAGCTGGCATTGATTATGCAGAGGGGGAATATATTATTACCATGGATGGGGATCTTCAGAATGATCCGGCGGATATCCCCGGGATGCTGGTATATGCTGTGGGAGGGGATTTTGATGTAGTTACCGGCATACGACAGCAACGCAAAGATTCTGTCATTAAAAAAATCCCTTCCAAAATTGCTAATTTTCTGGTCAGAAGGATTACCAAACTGGACATAAAGGATAATGGCTGCGCCTTAAAGATATTTACAAAGGACATTGCCAAAGATCTTAATTTATATGGCGAAATGCATCGTTTTATAACCCTCCTAGCGCATCTGGAAGGGGCACGCATCAAACAGGTCCCCGTCAACCACCACGCCCGTCATGCAGGCCGGTCGAAGTATGGGCTGGAACGCGTTTTTAAAGTGGTGGCCGATATGATGTTGTTGTTATTCATAAGGAAATATTTTCAAAGACCTTTGCATTTGTTCGGGATTTTTGGTTTTTTCCTGATCATCCTGGGATTGCTGATCAATGGCTATCTTTTAATTGTCAAAATAGGATTTGGTGAAGATATAGGCACTCGGCCATTATTAATCTTTGGCATGATGTTTATTTTGGCTGGCATTCAGTTATTTACCATTGGGATTGTCATGGAATTGCTGATACGCACTTACTATGAATCGCAGAAAAAAAGACCCTACCGAATTAAACACATCTCTATAGGTGGCCAGTCTGCGTAAAAAGGGCGTAACCCTTCTGAAAATAATAATAAGCCTCCTCCTGATTTATTTCATTTATACCAGGATAGAGCTGCGCGACGTCGCAGGGGTTCTAAAAAATACGAAGCCTCTTTTTCTAATTCCTGCCTTGCTGTTCTTTGTCATTTCAAAAATTATATCTGCCATCCGCCTGAATCTTTTTTTTATTCAATTGGACATTGGGCTCACCTGGAAAAGCAACTTGAAACTATATCTTCTGGGCATGTTTTACAACCTGTTTCTTCCGGGGGGTATAGGCGGTGATGCCTATAAAGGATATCTCATACGGAAAAATTTTGAGATCACTACAAAAAAGGTCATTGCCGTACTGCTTTTGGACAGGCTGAGCGGCCTTCTACTACTATTTATTTATGCGTGTATCCTTGCCTGCTTTGTGGATGCTGTGATCCTGCAACCCTTCAGGTATCTTTTTATTCTTGCCTTGTTCCTCAGTGTTATATTGTTCCGTGTGATTATTGGCAGATTCTTTACCTACCTTCTCCCTGTTTTCTGGAACACTTTCGGCTTTTCGGCGATTGTTCAGCTCATGCAGTTATTAAGCGTGTTTTTTATTTTGCAGGGTCTGGATCTTACCACTCAAACCATCCCTTATCTCTTTATATTTCTGATTTCATCCATTGTAGCCGTCATACCTCTTACCGTCGGAGGCATTGGCAGCCGGGAGGTTGTATTTTTTTATGGAGCTGGCTGGCTGGGCCTGAACGCCACTTCTTCCGTGACCGTCAGTCTGATATTTTTTCTGCTTACGGCTCTGGTTTCGCTTGCCGGGATCATATATCACTTCAAAAAGCCACAACTATTCCTCGCAGCAGATCATTGAAGATGTACCATGTGCATTTTTTCAAGTACCTTTTTTCTTGTGGATGGGTTCATAAATCGCGCCTGGAGGCGCGTAATGCGAAACTGGTCTACCGTATACTGCTTATCCCAATCCAGGCCATACATCTTTAAGGAATTCAATTCTACATCATTGATGTATACCCAAATATCCTGTTGATCCTCGATCTGACTAAGAGTCGAAAGAATCACCGGCTTCCTGTTGTAAAAATCCAGCGACCAGCTGTGTTCTGATGATATTTTATAGATTCTGTCCGTCGGAATCCCCTCCCTGGATACAATTTCAGCCATAGATGATCCGGCCTGATATTTCAGCAGGGAGGGATAAAAATGCAGGTTGAGCACCCCATTAAGTAATAGAGCGCTACAAATTGTTACTGTGATAATTTTAAGGTAATGAGAGCCCTGTTTAAGGCTGAAATACAGGATGAGTATAAAGAGGAGAAACTTCCACACATAGTTTAATGGGTTTTCCGAACTGAACACGACGAAACAAATAAGCGCTGCCGCTATAAAGTAAAGAAAAAGGATCCCGTATTGTGCCGCTAAAATCCTTTTCAGACTTAGTGATCTTCCGAAACGGTACAGGTTGTAGAGGTAGGTAGCAGCAAGTAAGGAAAATAATGGAATGATAATATTCAAATAGTGTGGAAGCTTGAACTGGGCAAAACTGATGATGGCAAAGATAAGCGTAATTCCTCCCAGCGTTAAAAATTCATACTTTGAATTATATGTAAAATGGAGTTTTGCAAAAGTCCTCACTCTTGTCCAATATGATAGAATTCCAATAATCGTCCAGGGCAGGAAAACCCATAAAAAGGTGTGAAAAAAAAAGAAGTAATCACTGCTGTTCTTCCCTATCCCTTCTCCGCTAAGACGCTCAAAACTTTGTTCCCAGAAGATAAATAACAGCCCGCTCCGATGGTTTCTGCCACGAATAATCAATTCCGGGTGAAGGTCAAATTGCACATAATAGGCATATAACACAGGGGAGATAGTGATGAGGAAAGTGAGGGCAGCCAGCAGCCAATGTACCCGGAGTAACACTCGCCACTTTCTCGTATAAAGCAGATGGCAAAGCAGGGGCAGGCCAATAACAAGAAGGGCTATCTGACCTTTAGTTGCAAAAGCCATACCCGCCGCAAAGGCACCAAGTAAAAGATGTTTGAGTAAATTTTTATGAATATATTCGGCTATCTGCCAGATAGCCAGAATGGTAAACCCTGTAAGAACCGCGTCGGTGCGGACATCGATGGCGGCCAGAACAATGGTCTGAGCCGACATGAAGATAAGCGAAGCCAATTTACCCACTTGCCTGTTATATAATATGGTCCCAAGGCCATAACAACTATAGGCTCCAAGGAAAATGGCCAGGATACCCGGAATTCTATAGGCCCAGTCGTGAATTCCGAATATCTGAAAGGAAAGAGCGGCAAGCCAAAAATGCATGTGCGGTTTATCAAGGTAAGGTTCAGGTCCTTTGAACAGGTGCAGAAAATCGCTTTCCTGGACCATCCTCATCGCCATCACGGCAAACTGTGCAGAGTCATTCTCCATCAGTGGCACAAACATTCCTGTGCTATAAACAAGGCAGATGAGAAGCATTAAGATCCAATACCTGGTATTTGTAATCATACATGATACTTATGAATGAACAATAGGTACAACCTGGAAAATATCCAGCCCAATAACAGCCCGCTAAACATACCAGCTGCCACATCCCCGGGATAATGAACTCCAAGGAATACCCTGCTGTAACCAACCAGAAGGGCCCACAGGAAAAGTAGCAGTCCGGGTAATGCCCACCTCGACTGCAGAAGCTGTGTAAAAAACATGGCCACTGCTATAGTGTTGGATGCATGAGCGGAATAAAAGCCGAATCTTCCCCCACAGCTATTCTTTACCAGCCGCATCAGCGGAGCGACCTCAGTATCATAACATGGCCTGAGGCGCTGAAAGCCATTCTTAAAAAAATTAGATAGCTGGTCTGTCATCGCCACCATCAAAGCCACTGTCACCACTACCACAATGGTACGACGCAGGCCCAATTGTTTCAGACATAGGATCAGGAGCAGGAGGTAGAGAGGAATGGCGCTCCATTTATTGCTTAAAAGCAACCAGAAATTATCCCAGCCCGGATTTCCTGCGTTATTCAGAAGGAGAAATAATTCCTTATCCCAATGTATAAGTTCATCCAGCATCCTGACCTCCGTATCTGGAAACTTCCCGATCATAGAAGGCGGAGGCCAGCTGTATCAGCTCCGCTGCCTGTTCCTCCAGTTCGCGGACATCCTCTTCAGTAAAATCTTCGACCCATTCCACCTCATCATCCTCAAGATTGAGTATAAATCTTGGAAATTCGGTATGCACAATATATATGGCTTCAGGATGGTCCGTATTATCCCCTAAAATAAATTTTGGTAAGTTCATTGTTTGTTGCTACTTAAAACTCAGGCTTCATGAATACTTTTCAGTCTCAATCACCGGCCATGCCGGAACATGTCAGGAAAGAAATCCCAAAGCCCTGCGGTACCGAAAGATATAATTATACAGCCGGAAGTACCAGTATGCGTTTGCTCAGATAATCAAACCGAAGATACAACATAATTGCCGATGCAGTTAACCCGGCCAACAGTCCCAACCAGATCCCTGTGCTTTCCAGGGCGGTATACAATCCAAGGTAAAAACTAATCGGGAATCCAATGAGCCAATAGGAAATAAATGTGATTAGTGTTGGAATTCTGACATCCTGCAGACCCCTTAAAGCACCCAGTATAACCACTTGCAAGCCATCTGAAATCTGGAAGAATGCCGCCACCAGGAGAAGTTGCGCGGCGAGATGCACTACCTCAAGATTATCTGTTTGATTACTTATATCCTGAACATCAAGATAGATCGTCGGGAACCAAAAACGCCCGAGTAAAAACAAGGCGGCAAAAACAATCTGGAATATAAGGGTCAATAAAAAAATGGAACGTGCAATCCGGCGAAGTTCCACAAAATTGCCCAGGCCCTTCTGATTGCCTACTCTGATCATAGCTGCAACTCCAAGACCCATTCCGAACATAAACGTCATGCTGCTCAGATTCAGGGCAATTTGGTTCGCTGCCTGGGGATTTTTTCCAAGAACACCACTCAGCCAGATAGCCGCGGTAAATATGGCAACCTCAAAAAACATCTGCAACGAAGAGGGAAAGCCAAGTTCAAAAATCTTCTTTAATACACGTATATCAATTCTCCTCAGATGAAGCTTTGTAATGTAGTAGCGAAATTTTTTTCTGCCCTTCATCAGGATCCACAAAAAAATCAGCATTACCACCCGAGCTGCCAGGGTTCCTATTGCCGCGCCTATAATTCCAAGCTCCGGGAAACCGAAAGTGCCGAAAATTAAAAGGTAATTGAGAAGGATGTTTACCGTGTTAGACAGGATGATGGCATACATAGGATACTTTGTATGTGAAAGGCCTTCAGAGAATTGTTTGAGTGCCTGGAACATGACGAGCGGCACCAGGGAGAAAGCCACCAGGTCCAGATAGGGAATAGCGAGTTCTACTACTTCAATCGGCTGATCCATCAGATACATCAGCGGTTTGGCGAGGAGGATGAGGCCAAAAAGTGCCAGGCCCAGAAGGGTACAGAGTATCAGACCATGTTTAAAAGCACTCTTACCGTCCGCTTTCCTCCGTGCCCCATCAGCCTCTGCAACCAAGGGCGTTATTGCTGTAGAAAACCCTATCCCGATAGACATGGCTACAAAGACAAAACTATTTCCAAGCGATACCGCGGCAAGTTCGGCCGTTCCCAGTTGCCCTACCATAATGTTATCGGCAAAAATAACAAAGGTATGCCCAAGCATTCCCAGTATGACAGGTACGGCGAGTTTTATGTTGTAGCGAAATTCCCTGGTATATTGCTGAAACAAGACGTTGATTTTTAAAAGCGCCAAAGATACCGGGTTTGTTTCTATTTTAAGATAAAAAAAATAGCAGCCTTGTGCGTCTTTCCGCAAAGACTGGAAGTTGGAGCTGAAATACTACAACTTCTTTGCTTCCTCCCAAAAAACATCCATTTCCGCCAGGGTCATTTCCTTCAGAGACTTTCCTATTTCTCTCGCTTTTCCCTCGAGATACTGAAATCGGCTGATAAATTTTTTATTGGTGCGTTCAAGGGCATTTTCGGGATTGATTTTGAGAAATCTCCCATAGTTCACAAGAGAAAAAAGAACATCCCCGAACTCAGCTTCCATTCCTGATACTCTTCCAGCATTCAATTCCTCCTGCAGCTCTCCCAGTTCCTCCTGAACCTTGCTGAAAACCTGAGCCGGTTCCTCCCAGTCAAAACCGACACCTGAAACCTTCTCCTGTATTCTGTTGGCCTTCACCAATGCGGGCAGGCTGGCCGGTACGCCTTCCAAAACACTTTTTTTTCCCTCGCTTAATTTTATATTCTCCCAATTCCTTTTTACTTCTTCTTCATCAGTAACCTTCAAACCCGCATAAATATGAGGATGACGCGCGATCAGCTTTTCAGAGATGGCATTGCAAACGTCTGCCATATCAAAATCCCTTGTTTCAGATGCGATACGGGCATAAAACACAATATGCAAAAGTAGATCTCCAAGTTCATTCTTTATTTCCGCCATATCCATTTCAAGGATGGCGTCACCCAATTCATAAGTTTCCTCTATTGTCAGATGCCTAAGGGTTTCCATCGTTTGCTTTTTGTCCCATGGACATTGGGTACGCAAATCATCCATAATCGAAAGTAGCCGGTCAAAGGCCTGCAACTGGGTTTCTCTGGAATTCATAGGAGGATTTCGAACAAAAATACGAATCATGAATCTTCCTGCCCCAAATTAATGTGCATTTAATATCCAACACAAACTAAAGCCTGTGTGCTTCCTTCACTATTTTCATTACCTTACCGTAATTTACCTTGGCATGTGATCCTATGATTTTACAACTTTATACCTTTTATTTTTGGCTGCTTTCATCAGCAACCCTTTCCTATGGCCCACCCTTAAGTCAGGCTCCAAACCCAGCCCAAATCAGCAATTCCATCAAGTGGACATCCATCTTCAACGGTAAAGATCTGAGGGGATGGACAGTTAAAATTGCCGGGCATCCCCTCGGGGAAAATTTTGGTGACACCTTCAGGGTAAAGGACAGCATCCTGAGTATTCGTTATGACGCATACCTTCCGGATTTTAACAATCGGTTCGGAGCCCTTTATTTTGACCGAAAATTAAGCACTTACAGACTGCGGTTGGAATATAGATTTATAGGTGAAACCGCTCCGGGAGCCCCGGATTGGGGATATAGAGATAGCGGGGTGCAGTTTCATTCTCAATCGCCATCGTCCATGTCCCAGGACCAACAATTTCCCATTTGTCTGGAATATAATCTGCATGGGGGCAATGGTTCCGATGAACGGCCAACAGGGGAAATCTGCGCCAATGGTATGTTTGTTGAAGTCAACGGAAAAAAGAATAGTTCATACTGTACCCTGCCAAGCCTTAAAAGGACATTTCATGGAGACCAATGGGTAACTTTGGAAATTGATGTTACTGACAGCCTTATCACACATTATGCCAATGGGGAAGAAATCCTTACGTATCGAAATCCAACCTATGACCCTGAAAACGAAGTCTCCAGTAAGCTTTTGCAGAATAATATTCCGGCCGTAACGGATGGGTATATTTCCCTTCAGTCAAATAGCCACCCCATCGATTTCAGGAAAATTGAATTACTTGAATATTAACTCCATGGTAAACAGCAGCAGACTTAATTTCCACCCTAAAAAGGAAAACCTATAATGAACAGAACCGAATTTCTGGAAGCCATAGAAGGAGTGTATACCTCCATTATAAAGCAAATTCCGGGCTATATGGCTAATGAAGAGGATCGATCCATTTCGGATGGTAACGTCGCTATCTGCATGATTGATAAAGAGGGGCAGGTGTATGGCAGGATGTTTGGAAATGATGCTATACGCAGGAGGTCCTTTTACAGGATCGCTTGGATCAAAGCAAGTCAGGTGTGGATCACCGGCTGCAAAACGGGACAGTTTGAGGAATTGGTTTTTGCCGGAAAACTAGATGATAGGCAGTTTGGAATCGAAAGACCGGATTTCATAGGCTGGGAAGGAGGTCAGCCGATAACACTTGGTGATGTTGAAATGGCGGTAGGTTTCAGTGGATTCCGCGGGGTGAATGATCTGGAAATTGTCGTGAATGCCTTTAAGGATGCAATGAAAAAATAGACGATGCTATCCCGTGGGTGATGCAAATTGATGTCGTAGGACACCTTCCTGTTTTTAAGGTAGAAGGCAGGTTTCAGATTGGTCGGGCATTAAATTTTTTGATGACCGAATTTCATGAAACGTATAACTCTATCCGGATGTTATTTTTAATGTTTAATTTTAAAAGACTGCAATTTAAAATCTAATGAGGAAAATAATCTCAATCAGCTTTCTTACGGCCTTTGTAATATGCGCTGTATCCTGGGAGGTTTTCAAAAATCCGGGAATCTTTGAGGCACATAAGGATATCGGTGAGGTAAAACATCCGGGAACTGTTGTCTTCCATCCGGCTGACAGTAGCTATACTGTTTCAGGCAGCGGAACCAATATGTGGTTTGATAGCGATGAATTTCACTTTGTCTATAAAAAGGTATCTGGCGATGTTTCCCTGGCGGCTGACATTGAATGGCTGACCGAGGGAGTCGATCCGCATAGGAAAGCCTGTCTGATCGTAAGGCAAAGTCTGGATGCGGATGCGGCCTATGCCGATGCCGCGGTCCACGGGGATGGTCTCACTTCCATTCAGTATCGCGAAACAAAAGGCGGCAACACCCGTGAAGTTCAGGCAAATAGCAGCTCGCCCGGGAGGGTGCGTATCGAAAAAGAAGGAGATTATATCTCGATGTCTGTTGGAAACAGCAAGGAAGATCTCGCTTCTTCCGGCGGAAGTTTTAAACTGCCTTTGAAATCTCCATTTTACATAGGTCTCGGTGTTTGCTCCCATAATCCGGAAGTTACAGAGACGGCAAAATTCAGCAATGTTTTGATTCAGGCCCTGGTACAGAAACCTGATTCACTTAAGGAAGTGGAAAGCACCCTTGAAATCATACCGATTGCCTCCTTTGACCGTAGGGTGGTTTATCATACCAAAAGTCATATTGAGGCCCCAAACTGGACCCCTGATGGCAAGGACCTCATTTTTAACAGCCAGGGTCTCTTATATAAGATACCTGTAACAGGAGGCACACCCAAAAAAATTCCCACCGGTTTCGCAAATAGAATTAATAATGATCATGGGATTTCTCCTGACGGGACTATGATGGTAATCAGTGACCAGACGAAAACAGGTAAGTCACTGATCTATTCCATTCCAATTGAGGGTGGAGAACCAGAAAACATTACTCCCGAGGGTCCCTCTTACTGGCATGGTTGGTCACCCGATGGAAAAATGCTCGCTTATTGCGCCGAGCGAAACGGAAATTATGATATATATACTATCCCCTTGGCAGGTGGTAAAGAAACCCGCCTGACCTCTGCGGATGGCCTGGACGACGGACCCGATTATTCCCCGGACGGCCAGTATATCTATTTCAATTCCACGAGAACAGGAACCATGCAAATATGGCGAATGAAAACAGATGGAAGTGGTCAGGAACAGGTCACCACGGATGAATACAATGATTGGTTCGCACACCCCTCTCCTGATGGAAAATGGATTGCCTATGTCTCCTTCAATACGGATATCCCGAGTAACCAGCACCCGCCAAATAAGGATGTTATGTTGCGGTTGATGGATCTTAATACCAAAGAAGTCCGGGTGATGGCAAAATTATTTGGAGGGCAGGGCACTATTAATGTGCCCTCCTGGTCACCAGATAGTCAGGAATTGGCTTTTGTCAGTTACAGACTAAAATAAATACCCACAATTCAATTTCAGTAGTCTAAAATTCATACGGATATGAAAGTCAGTCAAAAAATGATCCCGTTGACCTTTGCAGTACTATGGCTGGGAACATTGTGTGCCCAGGACATCTCGGAACAGGCAAATGTATTTCTGCAATCCCTTTCGGAGGACCTGAAAGCTGAAACTTTATTTCCTCTGGATGACACAGAAAGATATAATTGGCATTTTGTACCCATTCAGCGTAAGGGACCCACCTTTCATGATTTCAGCGATAATCAAAAAAAAGCCGCCCTGGCTTTACTCGCCGCCTCCCTGAGCAAAGAAGGATTGGAAAAAACTACAGAAATACGCGAGCTTGAAAAAGTACTTGTCATTATTGAAAACAATTCGTTTAAAATGCCGGATGGCTCCGATGCCAGGGATCCGCTCAATTATCATTTTTGCATTTTTGGTAATCCTTCCCCCGATACCTTCTGGGGATGGCGCTTTGAGGGTCATCATATTTCTTTAAACTTCACTTCCGGAGACGGTAACATCCTGTCATCCACTCCTTCATTTCTGGGTTCTAATCCCGGTGTGGTCAAAATTGAAGAACAAAGGGGCAAGGAGGTTCTCAATAAAGAATCTGATTACGGTTTTGAACTGGTCAATTCGTTGGACGATGCCCAATTGACCAAGGCCCGTTTTGATAGTCAGGCTCCCCAGGAGATACTTACGGGAAATAATAGAAAGGCGAATGGGGTAGAAAAATTAGGAATTCCTTACACATCCCTTAAGACAGAACAAAAAGAAATATTCATGAAACTCCTGGAAGTATATATCGGGAACTACATCTTCGAATTTTCTGAAACTTTCAGGAAAAAAATAGTAACTGCCGGTCTTGAGAACCTCTTTTTTGCCTGGGCAGGTGGATTGAAAGAAGGTACAGCTCATTATTATCGGATCCATGGCCCTACCCTGCTTATTGAGTTTGATAATATTCAGAATGATGCGAATCATGTGCATACAGTGGTAAGGGATCTGACCAACGATTTTGCCGAAGACCTGCTGATGAAGCATTACCAACTTGAACATCAGAAAATGTAACTTATGAATTATAGAAAATTTGGACGCATCGGGTGGCAGGTAAGTGAGATTGGTTATGGGATGTGGGGTATGGCCGGCTGGACTGCTTCCGATGACAGGCAATCTTCAAAATCCCTCGACCTGGCGGTGGAAAGTGGGGTAAATTTTTTTGACACAGCCTGGGGATATGGAGAAGGACATAGTGAAAAATTACTGGGCCAGCTGGTAAAAAGACATCCAAACACAAAATTGTTTACCGCAAGCAAAATACCCCCGATGAATTTTAAATGGCCTGCAAAACCTGAATATAAATTTGAGAATTCCTATCCCACCTCCCATATAGTTTCTTTTACAGAAAAAACCCTGTCCAATTTAGCATTGGAACAGATCGATCTCATGCAGTTTCACACCTGGGATGACGGATGGTCCGTCAGAGAAGAATGGCAAAGAGCAGTCGAAGATCTGAAGACCTCCGGCAAGATTGCTGCCATGGGCATAAGTGTCAATCGATGGGAGCCCGAAAATGGTCTGTTGGCCCTGCAGAGTGGTTTAATCGATGCGGTTCAGGTCATTTATAACTTGTTTGACCAGGCTCCTGAGGATGTGCTTTTCCCCCTATGTGCCAAAATGGATATCGGGGTGATCGCCCGGGTACCCTTTGATGAAGGCACGCTTACCGGAACACTCACCAAGGATACGGTTTTTCCTGAGAACGACTGGAGGAGCACTTATTTTGTGCCCGAAAACCTGATCCCAAGTGTGGAAAAGGCGGACGCCTTGAGACCTCTTATTCCCAAAGGTATGACCATGGCCGAAATGGCCCTTCGGTTTATTACCATGCATTCCACTGTGGCCACCATTATACCAGGCATGAGAAAATCTGCGCACGTAATAGCCAATACAGCTGTCAGTGATGGTGACGGCCTGCCGGAGGCACTATATAAATCGCTCAGGCAACACAGATGGGACAGAACGCCCACCGACTGGTCACAATAACAGTTAAAACAGATCCATTATTTCAAAACCAAAGAAGATGACAACAAGAAGAAAATTTTTAGGACAGGCCGGATCACTGACAATAGCGGCCAGCCTTCTGCAGGGGTATTCGTTCCCTGAATTTAAGAAAAGAAAACTGGGGGTCCAATTATATACTTTTAGGAAAGAGATGAGCCAGGATGCAAAAGGGACGCTACAGAAAATCGCTTCGCTGGGAATCCGCGAAATCGAATCTGCTGGCAGTGACAAGGGATACTATTATGGTCTGAAACCCGGGGAAATGAAGGTGATTTGCAAGGACTTCGGAATGAATCTGGTTAGCGGTCATGTCCGTCTTGATGACAAATGGGATAAAACGATGGAGGATGCCGCGGCCTCCGGACAAAAATATCTTATTTGCTCTTCCATGCCATCCGACGGCCAAAATACGGACAACTATAAGAAGGTTGCCGAGGCCTTCAATAAAGCCGGGGAAAAGTGTCAGACAATGGGATTAAAGTTTGGCTACCACAATCATGAATATGAATTTGAAACAGACAACGAAACCATTTTATATGATCTCCTGCTCGACAATACCGAGGCCGAGCTCGTACACATGGAACTCGATCTCGGATGGGTAATTGTGGCTGGAAAGGACCCATTAGATTATTTTAAGAGGTATCCGGGGCGATTTCCTCTATGGCATCTGAAGGATATGAATATGACTGAAAAACAAAGTACTGAATTTGGAAAAGGCGGCCTCAATATTCCGGAAATGATGGCCAATCAGAAATCATCAGGCGTGGAGCACATTTTTATTGAACAGGAGGAATACGCAAGCACCCCACTGGAAAGCATGAAACACAATATGGAATATATGGCGGCATTGAAGGACTAAAAGTCGGGGAGTGCCATGCCAGAAGTAACTGATCCATATATCTTAACGCCTGACAGAGTAAGGCAACCGCCTTCCAACTTTTTTGGGAGATTGAAATTTCTCGGGCCCAGCTTTATACTTTCCGCATCCATCGTCGGTTCCGGAGAACTTATCGCAACCACAACGCTCGGTGCTGAGGCCGGATTTATCACTTTCTGGGTAATCCTTGTAAGTTGCATTGTAAAAGTAGCGGTGCAGCTTGAATTTGGCAAGCATACCATCCTCACAGGTGAAACGGCCATGCAGGCCTTCAATAAATTACCCGGACCCCGGTTTGGAAAGGCAAAATGGGCCGTATGGACCGTATTTCTTGTGATGGCCATCAAGTTATTGCAGGTCGGAGGTATTGTTGGTGGGGTAGCGATCATCCTGAATATTCTTTTCCCGGAACTGAGCATAAATTTCTATTCCTTTTTCATTGCTATTGTGGTCGCGCTTATGATCTTCCGTGGCTATTACCGGTTTATAGAAAAAATATCCCTGGGTATGATCGGTCTTTTTACATTTTTTACCTTTGCTTCCCTCTATTTTTTAATGTATACTCCTTATAGCATTACCCTGGATGAATTTTTAAGCGGACTGCAGTTTGATCTTCCAAAGGAAGCCGTAGCAGTCGCTTTCGGAGCCTTTGGGATCACAGGAGTGGGCGGGGATGAGATTATCCATTACAATTATTGGTGCATAGAAAAAGGATACGCAGCCTTTACAGGCAGGAACGATGGTTCTCCCGAATGGCAGGAAAGGGCCAGGGGCTGGATAAAGGTAATGCACCTGGATGCGCTGCTTGCGATGTGTGTCTACACCTCTGTTACCGCGGCATTTTATTTATTGGGTGCTGCAGTTCTGCATTCCAAGGGTCATATCCCGGAGGGTTATGCAATGGTGGAAACATTGTCTGCCATGTATACAGAAACCCTTGGCCCCGAGGCAAAGTTGGCATTTCTGGTGGGGGCGTTTATCACCCTATTCTCCACCCTGTTTGCTGCATTGGCCGCCTGGACCAGACAGGTAACAGATATCTTCGGACAGATTGGTTGGATTAACTTTTCGGATTACAAAGTCCGCAAACGCACCGTCGCTATACTCGCCTGGGTGATTCCCCTGCTGTGGGCCTCACTTTTCGTTTTCATTAAATTACCGGTCTTGATGGTAATTACCGGCGGGATCGTCGGATCTTTCCTGTTATTCCTGGTGGTATTTGCAGTGCTGAATTTCCGGTATGTCCGCATCCAGCCGCTTTTTCGACCTGCGTGGTCGTATGACTTTATTTTATGGGTGAGCATTACCAGCATTATCGCCGTAGGAGCACTGGGAATTTTTAAACTCCTGGCTTGATATGAAATACCCCACTAATATGAGCAATTTGTGTCCCGTAAAAGCCTATAAACAATTAATGTGTCATGGCCTTATCCTGATTTTTGTACTTACCACTGGTTGCAATTCATCTGACTCCTATGACATTCTGATTACGAATGCGATCCTTATCGACGGAACGGGAGGAACATCCTATGCTGGATCCCTGGGAATCAACGGTGATACAATCGCTGGTATTGGTGACCTCAAAAGCGCAAAAGGGATTCTGGAAATTGATGCAGCTGGAAAGGTAGTGGCCCCTGGTTTTATTAACATGCTCAGCTGGGCCAACGAATCACTTATTGAGGATGGCCGCTCACAGGGGGATATCAGGCAAGGAGTTACGCTTGAAGTGATGGGTGAAGGTCATTCAATGGGACCGCTAACGGATAAAATGAAAGCCGAAATGAAAGAGGGGCAGCAGGACATTCAATTTGACATCGCCTGGACAACGCTGGGTGACTACCTGGAATACCTTGAAAAAAAGGGCGTAGCGCCTAATATAGCTTCCTTCGTTGGCAACGGAACCCTTAGGGAATATGTTATGGGATATGAAAACAGGGAACCCTCCCAGGATGAGCTGAGCAAGATGAAATCCCTAACAAGACAGGCCATGAAAGAGGGCGCTATCGGCTTATCCACCTCTCTCATCTATGTTCCCAGTGGTCATGCGAAGACGGATGAGATCGTCTCCCTTGCCCAGGAAGTTGCCAGCCTGGACGGACTTTACATTTCCCACATCCGCGATGAAGAGGAACACCTGCTTGACGCAGTGGATGAACTCATCAGTATCGCGGAAAAAGCGCAAATCCGTTCAGAAATTTATCATTTTAAGGCTTCCGGTACTGCCAACTGGAATTTGCTCGATTTGGCAATTGACCGCCTGAACAGTGCCCGGGAAAAAGGGTTGGCGATTACTACAGATATGTACATGTACAATGCCAGTTCTACCGGGCTGAATATCCTGCTTCCGGAGTGGGCCAAGGAAGGTGGTCACAAACAAACCATGACACTGATGACTCAGCCCTCCAAAAAAAAGAAAATGATTGATGAAATAAAATTTCATGTTCCTCCCGATAAGATCCTGCTGGTAGGATTCCGGAACAAGGAGCTGAAAGGCCTTATTGGAAAAACACTTGCTCAAGTGGCTGTGGAACGGGGGAAAACACCGGCCGAAACGGTGGTAGACCTCATCCGGGAAGACGACAGCCGGATACAGGTAGTGTATTTTTCTATGTCCGAAGATAACATCAATAAGAAACTGGCACTACCATACATGTCCATCTGTTCGGATGCCGGTTCCTATACAAATGAAGGGGTGTTCCTGAAGCAGAGTACACATCCCAGGGCGTATGGCTCTTTTGCGCGTCTGCTGGGTCATTATGTCAGGGAGGAAAAGGTAATTTCACTTGAAGAAGCAGTCTATAAATTGACATCCCTGCCTGCCTCAAATATGAAGATCCGGAACAGAGGGGCACTTAAAAAAGGTTATTTTGCCGATGTGGTCATCTTTGATCCCCACACCATACGGGATAACGCCACCTTTGAAGATCCGCATCAATACGCTACCGGTGTGGAGCATGTCTTTGTGAATGGTGTACAGGTGCTGACCAAAGGAGAAGTTACAGGTAATCTTCCTGGCAGGGTGGTACGCGGACCAGGATGGACCGGGTGGTAACAGTACCGTTTGATGTACTACCTTCAGGAGCCAGCTGTGCGAGACCTGTTCTTTTATGCTGGTTCTAATCAAGAACCGCTGAAGTCCTCTGAGATCTGCGGGCGGCACGTCAGGAACAAGCTCAGATCTATCCTTTCACAAATAACAAGACGCCTTCATTTTACAGGCTTCCCAAAAGATTTAATGTGTATGACAGCCTTACCTGACTTTCCTTAGGGCTGCAACTTCTTCTACTGTAACAATTGACGCGCTATTGCCAAAACTATTCCGGATATAGGAGGTGATGTCCGCAATTTCCTCATCTGCCAGATAATCAAAGGAAGGCATTGCATTTGCATAGGTGGCTCCGTTTATTTCAAGTCCTACATTGGACCCTTGAATCACAATGGATAACAGCCTGCTTTTATCCCCTGTAACGTATTCCGTTTTAGACAGCGGTGGATTCAGACCCGATACCCCGCCCCCACTTTCCTGATGGCAACTCAGACAGTACCGGTCATACCCTACTTTGCCAGTCACCATATAGGCCGGAGTTTTCAATAAAACAGGAGATTCAATCTTCTCGTGCACAATGACCTTTTCAGGCTCCACGCTTTTTTCGTCGGAGTTGGTATTCCTGCAACCGCAGATGAGCCATATGCATGCAAAGGCAAAAAAGCAACGAAAGACCATGGGTAATACTTTACTCTGCCTCTCCATTACCATTGTAAACGATGCGGAACAAGGTGCCTCCTGCATCATCGGAAACATAAAGGGAGCCGTCCGGCCCTTGTGCAAGCCCTGTCGGCCGATGTGCGGCATCATCCGGATTAAGTACTTCGTCAATGCCTGCGAACCCGTCTGCAAAAATTTCCCATTTCCCACTTGGTTTACCAGCGCTGAAGGGAACGAAAGCCACCATATAGCCGGCTTGTTTTTCCGGTGCGCGGTTCCATGAGCCGTGAAATGCGACGAAGGCGCCGTTTTTATACCTTTCCGGAAACATGTCCCCCGTATAAAACAAGAGAGCGTTGGGAGCCATATGACCCGGAAACGCAACCACCGGGTCCAAAGCATTCTCACCGCCTGTTTTTTTTCCGTCGCCTCCGTATTCCGGAGAAACGATTTTCTTCTGCGCAAGCTGGTCAAAATAAATGTACGGCCATCCTGCATCATCTCCCTCATTAAGCATGTACATGGCCTCAGCCGGGAGGATTGAAGCTGTTTTGGTGTCGTACATATCAGGGTAAAGCGTATTCAACTGATCCCTGCCGTGTTGCATTACAAATAGATGATCTGACTCACTATCCCAATCAAGTCCCACTACATTTCTCAGACCTGTGGCAAAGCGTTTTCCATCCGCATAGGATTGCAAGCGTTTATCAATTTTGAACTGCCAGATACCTCCTGCGGAATCAAGGATCGGGCAGGGCATCATCCCTTTAGATCCCATGGATCGGTCCTCTTCCTGGCAGGCATTAGAATAAGCGCCTATATTCACATATATGTTTCCTTTCCCGTCCAGAGTGAAAGATTTGGTTGCGTGTTGCCTTCTGCTTACCAATCCAGTCACCACGGTATCTACCGCGGATGATAACTCCACTTTTTGGTCGCTGTCCAGACCATATCGAAAGATCGCTTCATCCGAAGAGGCGTAAAGATATTCATCAGTTACATAGATACCAGTACCTCCAAAATCGCCAAAGCCTTCCCTGCTTTCGGCAACGCCATCGCCATCCTTATCTTCCAGGTATAAAATACCATGACCCTCCACAGGTTCCCGCAATTTCAGATAAATGCCTCCTTTGGAAGTAACAGCTATATGTCGGGGATTGCCCAGGGAATCTGCGACTTTTAATGCCCCAAATCCATCCGGTAAGGTCAGTCCGGCGTTGTCTGAGCTCCCCGTGATTCTTTGAGGTTTCTCTGCCTTCCTGGAGGCTTCGCCACAGGAGATCAACAGGAGAAAAACAACGAGTTGAACTAAATATCTTTTAACAGCTGTCAGGTGATTTTTATCGTTTCTCAATGTCATTTTCTTATTAGTTAAAGTGGATTTAAAAAGATCTTCCGGATATTTGAAACCGAATTGGCGTAAATTTCCTTTGAATTCATTGCTTGCCATTCAGGATGTGCTCCAAAGGTGGTCCAGTTGGCATCGCGTTCTGCCATATCCTTAAAATTAAGCATATATGTGAGACTTGGACGATAGGGTCCTATAATCATCTCACCAAAAAAAACAGGCATTAGCTTCACTTTTAAGAATAATGCGATCTCCTCGTCATTAAACATCCGGATCTTTCGGCTTACGGCATCCTCATTGAAACCCTCGTAAGTTCGCAATTCAAAGACGGAGGCTCCGGGTAATGGAGCGCTCATGTTCGGCATGCCTTCAAAAGCAAGGAAAAGCGAGGAAGAAAACCGGCTGTATAAGGCCTTGTCCTTTGTCACCGAATTGTAGGAAGCGGCAGAAGTAATGTATTCACCCTCACCATAGACCTGAGACGCTTTAATAAAAGTGGGGGCATCCGGATAACTGATAAGTACCCACAAATTGGAAGGCTCTGAAACACCCAATTCAGTAAACACACTATAAAAGTTAGCGCCAAGACGTTTCAGAGCCGGTCCCAGAATGGTCGTCAGGTACTCTTTCAACATTTTCTGATCGCTTCCGAATTTTACCTGATAGGTGCGCAATTCATAAAGCTCCCTTCCGACATTTTGCCCACTGGAAAAATTCTTCCCATAGGCGGCCATGGGCAAGACACCTGCAGCGGCGGCGGAATACATAAACTTTCTTCTTTTCATTTTATTTTATAGTTAATTTTAATGGTTTGGATGCAACTTTTGAGCCGGGCTTTTCAGCACTTAAAAATAGGGATAATCCAACCTTCTCAAAAATGATTCTCCATTATCTCTGCTGCTATTTAACAGAGTGAAAAGATTCGACTTGAGACTTACTTTGACATATCAGAAACTGCAAGATTCCGGGCTTGCTGTTAACAGCAAAATTTGGTCACAGCTCCTCATCCATATATGTTTCCAGTTGTTTTCTTTCCATTGGTAACTTGTCATCGGGATATTTTCGGATCCATTCCCTGAAATCGGACTTGATCTCATCGGTCCATTTTGTATCTATCTGGCCCGGGGTATAAAGCTTTTCCCTAAGTCTTTGGAATCCAAACTGGTCTTTAAGGCTGACTAATTCAGAGGACAGGACCAATTGGTCGGCCAGAAAGGCCGGGATAAAAATGGTCCCGTGACGATTGGCCAGCACAACATCTCCGGGAAGCACTATTGCCCTTCCAATTCTGATGGGTTTGTTGATGCTAGTTATCATTTCCTGTTGAAGATAGGACGGGTCTGCCCCTTTAAACCATCCATTGAATCCGTCAATCTCCAGCAATCCGGCCACATCCCGGACACCGGCATCAAATATTACGCCGTTGCCGGAATTGGCGTAGATGGCATTCCCCAGGTTGGAGCCAATGAGTGTGCCGTCAATGATCCTGCCATAACCATCCGCAACGTAGACATCCCCCGGGACCAGGATTTCAATGGGCCAGGAGTTGCTACCGCCTACAGTATCCCTTTTTTCCATGGCTCCTTCTTTTTTTACCAGGGACTGAAAATCAGGTCTCAGGGGCATGTATTGGGCGGTGACCACCCTGCCGGTCATGACGCAGTCAGGTTTGATAATTTCCCAATCCCCCTCATACTGATTATGATACCCTTTTCCTCGTAAAAACCCCCATGCTTCCTCTATTTGAATTTTTTTCAGGCGTTTAAGAAGGCCGTCCGGTACTTTAGGTCTTCCGTCAGGGAGGCGTTCACCCTTCCATTGTGTGGTCATAGCAGTGATATATTCCGGGCTCGATGCCACCCCCTGTGACCGCAAGGATGCCGTTTGAAATGTGATGAAAATGACAAGTAAAAAAATTATTCTCATATAATATATCATTTAATTGATAAAGTCCTACTGATCCAATCTCCTGCCGAACAGCCATAATATCTGAATGCCTACCCTGATAGATGTGCCTCTGTCGGATCAGCTGTAGGACCTGTCATGTGATCGCAATTCATCCCATTCCCTGGTTGGCGCAAAATAGCTGTCATCCCTGGGGTGGAGATGCTCCTTAAGGACTTCTTCATTGAGCTCAATTCCCAGCCCGGGTGCAGTCAGCGGCACCGTGGCAAAGCCTTTTTCTATCATCTTAAAATCGCCTACGGTCTTTACCAGGTCCTCCCACCAGGGAATATCAACTGAATGGTGCTCCAGCGCAAGAAAGTTCTGGGTTGCCGCTGCGCAGTGTACGCTGGCCATAAAGGACACTGGCGTACCTGCCTGGTGCATGGCCATCGCCACTCCAAATTCTTCTGCATAGTCCCCAATTCTTTTGGTTTCCAGCAAACCCCCGGAAGAAGCAAGATCCGGATGAATTATATCCACCGCCATGGCATGGATTAGGGGTTTAAAATCTTTTAACAAATAGATATCTTCCCCTGTGGTGGTTGGTGTTTCTATGGCATCCGAAATGGTTTTCCATTGTTCAGTATATTGCCATGGCACCATATCTTCAAACCATGCAAGCCTGTATTTTTCCAGAGACTTCGCCAGGCGGATGCAATTGTTCAGGTCAAAATGGCCATAGTGGTCCGTAGAGATAGGGATATCATAGCCTACCAAATTGCGCACATTTTCGACAATCATTGCGAGTGCCTCCAATCCTTTATCAGTGATCTGAATCTGGGTGAACGGATGCATGGTATTCCCGTAACTCATAAAATTACGCTGATCACCCCATTGGGATAAATTTCCCCCGGCGTCCTGCCAGAAGGAGCCATTGACAATGGTATCCGGTTTTCCTTTTAGTTCCGCGATTGACACATCCATTTTGAGCCAGGTATACCCCTGCTCCTTTATTCGGTATTCAATGAGTTTCTTTTGTTCCTCAGGAGAAGCGGCTTCAGGGGTATCTGCATACATACGGATCTTATCGCGGTATCTGCCCCCCAATAATTGCCAGGCTGGAACATCATAGGCCTTCCCACATAGGTCCCATAAGGCCATTTCGACTGCACACACCCCCCCTGCCTGTCTGGCCGGGCCGCCAAATTGCCGGATAATTTTAAAGATCTGTTCAACATTGCATGGATTTTTCTGAAGTATCCTGCTTTTGAGCATCAGGGCATACCGTACATCTGCGGCATCTCGTACTTCGCCCAAACCATAAATACCCTGATTGGTATCAATCCGGATGATGGCGGTGCCCCCCATCACATTGGTAAGCACGTATCGCATATCCGTAATCCTCAACTCAGAAGGTGAAGAGGCGCGACGCACAGAAGTTGTGGCGTGTGCAACGGAATCTTCAAAGGAATAGCCCATAAACCCGGAAAATGCCATCCCTCCAAGGGCTGTTTTTTTTAAAAAATTACGTCGGGCATCGCTGGTCTGCGGATGGTCGGTTTCCCCTTGTCGGAGGGCTGCGTAGCTCTTTTCTTCAAGACGATGATTGTCTATAAGCTGTTGTAAAATATTTTTCATGAATGGGTATTTATCGGGTCATTTAATCTCGGTTTGTCTGAGTGATGCCTGCCTGGTCACAGTATCTGGAACTCAAGAAATACCTTTGGGGCTCGCGGTCCCAGAATTGCGGTATGCCCTGAAAATGATGATCTTCAGAGAAGCCGGAATCCTCCTATAGTACGCAGCTGTATACAGCTTAGAGCATGATTTTACTTCCCGTCCCTGCCGCCTGATAGATGGCATCTATAATCTTAAGATCCTTAAGCCCTTCCGCACCATCGACCGGAACCAGAGGTTCTTCACCTTCCAGAATGATCCCTGCCATGTGGTCCATTTGCAGTGTCTGATGTGTTACGATTGGTTCAGTTAATGGACCCAGGTGGGTACGGCCCTGAATTGGTCCATAGCCCGTTGAAGGTTGCATTTCGGCGAAACCTTTATCCCCATTGAGAAAAAAACGATCGAGGTTATTCATGGAATAGGTAGAAAGACAAGATGCCACGGCTCCTCCCGGAAACCCCATCTGAAACTGGATGGTTTCGTCTATACCTTCCTTGAATTTCTCCGGATTATTTTTGGTTTCCTGTGCCGTTACCCAAACCGGCTCCTCCCCAATCATATACCTCGCTCCATTAATTGAATATATCCCGATATCCATCATGGCGCCACCTCCGGATAAGGCTTTGTCAAGACGCCATTGGTTGGGATCTCCGATCGTAAATCCGGATTGACCCTGAAAAAAAAGTGGTTTTCCGAAGTCCCCATCCATCCTCATCCGGATGACCTTCACCGTATGAGGTTCAAAATGCATTCTGTATCCAACGAGTAAATGCACCTTGGCGGCGTCACAGACGGCCAGCATCTCTTCTCCCTCCGCAGCATTCACGGCCATGGGTTTCTCACAGATGACATGCTTTCCGGCTTTGGCGACCCTTATGGCATGGTCCTTATGCAGGCCATTGGGGGTAATGACATAAACGGCATCTATATCCGGGTTATCACTGATTGCATCAAAATTCTCATAATTATAACAATTCTTTTCCGGGATCCCGTAACGGGATTGCCAGTCTTTGATTTTAGATGGGGTACCACTAATGACACCTATCAATTTGGCGCGTTTGCAGGTTTGCATTGCATCAGCCACCCTGGAAGCATAACTTCCAAGTCCCATAATTGCAACTTTTAACTGAGGTCCCTGGGCATTGGGATCTTCCATAAAACGGAGGTTCCCCGTATAAGGAATTAGCGGTAATCCAATTGCTGAGACAGTCATTTTTTCTATAAAATAGCGACGTGTATTCATATGGTAAAGGCTGATTTAATCCTGCCCAATAGAGGGCTAGGGGTTTAAAAATACATTATAAATGCATTGTAACCTATAGTTCCAGAATTTAAATAGCAACGCCACGATCACTCGTTCATTTCGGTAATTATATGTTTGTATTAGGTCAAACAAACTTGATCACATTATGACTATCAATGGTCTTCAGTGGCTATTTGTTCGGGTTTTTTCCTACTTTCGGAAGGATATAATCTCATCACACCGCAGTTCGATTTAACCAGTACTTCTTTGGACAGTGCCAACCGGCCTGCTCCTGAGATCTAAATATAGACGCTATGCATAAACCCTATTTTTTCTTCGCTTTCAATGTTTTGCTGGTCCTTAATTCGTGCAGCGGCCAAAAAGCTGCCCTTATAGCTGATGGGGCGCAATTGGAACTCGTTGGGGATGATTACGACTTTACAGAAGGTCCGGCAGCTGACAGCATGGGCAATGTCTATTTTACAGACCAGCCGAATAATAAAATACTCAAATGGGATGCAAAATCGAAAAAGGTAACCACCTATATGGAGCCGGCTGGAAGGGCGAATGGCTTGTTTGTGGATAAGGATGGTAACCTATTGGCTGCAGCTGACGAAAAATTCGAACTCTGGCAAATCGGGTCAGATAAGGAGGTTATCGTTTTGACAGATGAATTTGAGGGGCGTAAACTGAATGGTCCGAATGATCTGTGGGTAGACCCGCGCGGAGGTATCTACTTTACAGACCCCTATTATCAGAGACCTTACTGGTCTAGAAGCGCCGGCGAAATTGGCGCGCAACAGGTATATTACCTCAGTCCGGATAAAGGAGACCTCCGGGTGGTCGCTTCAGATCTCGTGCAGCCTAACGGGCTCATCGGAAGTCCGGATGGCACCACTTTGTATATCGCAGATATAGGTGCAGGGAAGACCTGGATTTATGGCATAGAAAGTAACGGTTCTCTGAAGGATAAAAAGCAGTTTTGCGAAATGGGATCTGACGGGATGACTCTTGATGAGGCCGGTAACGTCTACCTCACCGGGCAGGGAGTCAATGTATTCAATAAAGAAGGCACACACATCCTGTACTTGCCTGTGCCACAAAAATGGACCGCCAATATTACTTTCGGTGGCGAAAACAAAGACCTCCTTTTTATCACCGCCTCAAATGCGGTATACACACTGCAAATGAATGTCCGGGGTAGCCGATAGGATACCCGGCTTTATCAAAGATGAGACGTACAAGCCTAATTACGGTGGCACTTTCCGGCAGGGCAGAAATAGAGTTCCGCAAACCTATTGAAGGATCTGTAACCGTACATTCCTGAATTTTACGCGCCCATATTCGGCGGCCTGAAGGGCGATATATCCTTCTTCAAGATCATTATCCACGATGTCCGTCATTTGCTTTCCATTGATCCAGGTTTTCAACGAATTGCCTTCACAACGAATTTTATAGGTATTCCAGCGATTTAGTGTGGTAACCTTGGACAGCGGGGCTGCGCGGGTTACTATGGACCCCGTTCTGGAGTTCTGATCAGGGTGCAGGTCCCAGATATTCATTTCATAACAGCTGATGTTTGAGAGTTTAGCCTCTTTACAGCGAACAAAAATCCCCGAATTGACAGTGCTGTCCGGATAAAACTCCAGTTCCAGTATAAAATTCCTGTAAGTCTCCCTGGTCATCACACCTCCTCCGGGAGCTGCTTCAGAAAGTCCTACCAATTCACCTTTGACAAATTTCCAGCTGGCAGTCCCCTGAGATACCCAATCCTGTCCGGATTCCGTAAAAATCTGTAATTTTTGGGCACGGGTTATTGAACAGGCTGCAAAGTTAAAGACAATGAGCCACACGGTCAGCCAGTAAGCGTTGAGTTTCATTTCCATGGCGTTAATTAGTAAATATAGGAAAAGAAATACCCGCCTGTTTTAAAAAACCATCATCCTTAAGCGATTTCAGGGAGTGAATGAATATATTTATCCTCTGCTCATTAGGGTACTACCCCATAGAGCATAGCTGAACCTGAACGACACATCATGTGCTACGACATAAAGACCAACCTGGAGGCACAACTGCAAAGGGCCCGGAGATATGGGGATCTGAACGCCGTCAGGGAACTGGCCTACAAACTTATACCCTATACCGACCTGCCTTTATTCCATGTTTCCGGGTTTAAACATCCGAAATTGCTGGTTTACACCGTTGATTCGCCGCACCTTCCGGTGATCTCCCGCTGGGGTCTTGTGCCGCATTGGATTAAGGATAATAATGAACGCTTTAAAATTTGGAATAACACCCTGAATGCGCGAGGGGAAACCATTTTCGAAAAACCGGCTTTCAGAGAGGCGTCAAAGAGAAACAGATGCCTGATTTTTGTAGATGGATTTTACGAGCATCACCATAAAGCGGGTGATACCTTCCCTCATTTTATATACCGCTGTGACATGCAGCCAATGGCATTGGCCGGACTTTGGAGTGAATGGCTTGACAAGCTTACCGGTGAATTGATGCATACCTTTACAATAGTGACGACCACAGGCAATGCGCTGATGGCCAGAATCCATAACAATCCTAAACTGGAAGGTCCGAGGATGCCAGTCATACTCCCTGAACATCTGGAGGATGTCTGGCTTCAATCTTCATCGCAGGAGGCCGATCTGATAAAACTGAGAGAATTAATACGTCCATTTCCGGATGAGTTACTCGCCGCACATCCGGTAGCACGGTTAAGGGGTAAGAA
This sequence comes from Zeaxanthinibacter sp., assembly GCA_041743425.1. Lineage (GTDB taxonomy): Bacteria > Bacteroidota > Bacteroidia > Flavobacteriales > Flavobacteriaceae > JTS-RE37. Next base: position 53,259 of record JBGTMS010000103.1, read on the forward strand.
CTATTCGGGTAATGCGGAAGGCATCAGCGACAAAGTCTCTTATCCCGAGCTGGAACTTTAGAATCTCCTTTTCTTACAATCCCGTTAATCGGTGGAAGCGGAAGGGATCACATCCGGATAGACAATCCAGGACAGGCAATTTACCCCTTTAATATGGGCCAGATTGTTGCTGATTTTTATCGACTCATTTTTTATTAAAAGATTCTCAGGATCGGTTGGAACTCGACTGATAATTCAATAAATTCCACAACTAATTGAGTCCGGATTCCGGATTGCGACCCACGTCGATTAAAAACCTGTTACAATGAATCAGCATAATTCAAATCATATTTTTATGAGAAGGTCCTTTTGTCATTTGCTATTTTTCTTTTGCAGTCTGTTCCCCATTTCGTTAACAGCTCAGGGTCCCCTGCCGGTTGAAGATCGTCTCATTGGATTTTCCGCCGAAAGGCTTCAGCGTTATTCCGGTTTTCTGGAAGAAGAAGTGACCCAGAGCAGAATTCCGGGAGCGGTTTCAATGGTGATGCACCACGGCAGGATAGTTGATCAGTCTTCCTACGGCTTCAGCGATCTGAGCCGGCGGAAAAATATGAAAACGGATGACATCTTTCATCTGATGTCCATGACGAAACCCATTGTTACAACTGCCTTTATGATGCTCTATGAAGAAGGTCATTTTCTTCTATCTGACCCCGTATCCAAATACCTCCCCGCTTGTAAGGGTGTAAAGGTGGCAAAGGATGTGCAGGCCGGCACTGAGGGCGGTACTGTTGCGGCTGACCAGGAAATTACCATCCACCAGCTATTGACACATACAGCCGGCTTTTCTCATGGTCTTGGTGGTACGGAATTGGATAAGGAAGTATCTCGTGCACTCTATGCCGAACCTCATGAAAATATTGAGCAGCGCGTTCAGAGCCTCTTCCGGCTCCCCCTGGTAGGTCAACCTGGCGCGCAATGGAATTACAGTGCATCCCCCGATGTCCTGTCCTTGCTGATCGAGCATTTTTCCGGGATGACCACAGCGCAATTTTTACAGGAGCGATTATTCGGCCCCCTCGGTATGACTGACACCGGCTATAATATCCCGAAAGAGAAAAAGGAACGATGGGTGCCCGTACATGAAGTAGATAAAACTGGCAACCTCATCGTTTCGGAACAGCAATTGCCTATCGAAGGAAATACGGTCTTTGGGGGAACTCATGGATTATTTTCAACGGCCGGCGACTATATGAAATTTTGCATGATGATGATCAACAAAGGAAATGCGAATGGCCAGCAATTTCTGAGTCCTAAAACGGTGGAGTTGATGACCACAAACAACGTGGGCGATTTATATCAGTCCCCGGGTCAGGGTTTCGGTCTGGGTTATGGGGTTACCACCAATTTAGCCCAAAGCGAAGCGATAGGGTCCGTAGGGCAGTACTATTGGAGCGGTGCCTATTGTACATATTTTTTTATAGATCCGGAGGAAGACCTGGTCGTGATCCTTCTGAGCCAGTTGCAACCCTATAGCAATTATTACGGTGATAAAATGAGGCAATTTGTCTACCAGGCTATGATTTCCGAAGAATGATGCTGCATCCTGCCGGATGTTCCACGGAACATGACTTATTTCATCGTTATATCAGAATCCGGCAGATGTTCCCGCCAAATTTGTTCCATTTTGGCCAATCCCGGATTTAAGGTATCTTGGTTACAAATTTAAATTACAGATGAGATACCTTGTATTCTTACTGCTATTCTCTGCGACCATGTTGTTTGGACAGGATCCGCTGAGATTTGAGGATGAGGTCTCCGCCATTCAGAAAAAATACGATACCCTCTGGGACCCTTCTGCAAGGACCATTGTTTTTACCGGTAGTTCAAGTATCAGGATCTGGAATGCCCTTCCTGAACTTTTTCCCGGGCATCATGTGGTGAATACCGGGTTTGGTGGGTCACAAGCTTCTGATCTGATTGCCTATACCGATTCACTTATATTAAAATACCATCCCTGGAAGGTATTTATATACGAAGGGGACAACGATTTGTGGGCAGGTAAAAGACCAGGACAGGTAATGAGGGATACTGAAGAAATTATCCGGGCCATCAAGGCAAATTACCCGGAGGCCCGCATTGTACTCATAAGTGCCAAACCAAGTATTTCAAGATGGAAGTTAAAGGGAAAATATCTTCGGCTTAACAGGAATTTCCAGCGGATCAGCCGCAGGGATTCTGCTGTCGATTATGCCAACATCTGGGATACCATGTTATTGGAGGGAAAAGTTCGGGCTGATATTTTTTTAGAGGATGGATTGCACATGAACAACAAGGGGTATGAATTATGGTATCCTGTAATTAAAAAATATATAGACTAAAACTATAAATTAAAATTCTGTGTTTATGAGTTCATATAAATTACACCCTGACAAATACTGCGTTTTCCTTCTTTTGATATCGGTTTGTTTGCTGTTTGCATGTAATGAAGAACGACGTAAAGAAATAAAGTTTCCATCTACGGATCTGACTAAAGCGGCGATGATCCCTAAACCTTTGAAAATTACTCCCACCAACTCGGCTTTTGGCCTGGATCAGTTCACGGCGATTTATACCTCTCAGAATGCGGGTGGTTTTGAAGAGACTGGTCTGTTCCTGGCAGAAAAAATAAAAGAGTCGATCGGTTTAAATCTTTCGGTTAACAAATCAGATCCGGGAACGGTTGACCGGATAATTTATATTAACAGGGCAGACAGCACGGAAATTGAGGGAACGGAGGCATACGTACTTACTGTAAATAATGACTCGGTAATTATTAATGCAGCAACTTCAGAAGGAGCCTTCCGGGCCGTTCAGACGCTTCGTCAGATCATACCTGACGTAAGTAATGATACCCTTGCGGAACATAACATATGGCCCATCCCATCTGGGAAAATCACAGACCGTCCGAATTTTGGATACCGCAGTTCCATGCTCGATGTAGCCAGGCACTTCTTCAGTGTTGAGGATGTCAAGCACTATATTGACCTTCTTGCCTATTACAAAATAAACACGCTCCACCTGCACCTCTCGGACGACCAGGGATGGCGCATTGAAATTAAATCATGGCCAAAACTTACAACGATTGGGGGCAGCACAGAAGTCGGTGGGGCTGCAGGTGGCTTTTATACTCAGGAAGAATATAAAGAGATTGTTGCCTATGCCATGGCGCATTACATGACCGTCGTTCCGGAGATAGACATGCCCGGGCATACGAACGCTGCTTCAGTGTCCTATCCTTTCCTGAATGGAAATGGGAAAACTCCTGAACTTTATGAAGGAACCCAGGTGGGCTTCAGCACTTTTGATACCCGGAAGGATACGGTCTACGCCTTTATAGATGATGTTATTCGGGAAATTACCGAGATGTCCCCGGGGCCCTATTTTCATATAGGGGGAGATGAAAGCCATGTTACAAAAAAAGCCGATTATATCTATTTTGTAAATAGGGTCGAAAAAATAGTTCAGAAATACGGCAAACGCATGATCGGATGGGATGAAGTGGCAACTGCGGATGTCAGCAATTCTTCAGTGGCTCAATTCTGGTCCAGCGAGGAAAATGCCAACCTGGCGGTGGCCAAGGGTATGAAGGTGATCGTTTCACCCGCCAAAAAAGCGTATCTGGATATGCAGTACGACAGCCTTTCCAAATTCGGTTTACACTGGGCTGCCTATATTCCGGTAGATACCGCATACGTCTGGAATCCTGAAAAATATGCCCAGGCTCTGACACCCGAAAATATCCTGGGAGTGGAAGCCCCCCTCTGGTCCGAAACCATAAGCAGCATAGAGGAATTGGAATACCTGGCTTTCCCAAGGGTGATCGGCTACTCTGAATTAAGCTGGAGCACCGCTGAAAACAGGGACTGGGAACACTACAAAGACCGTCTTGCCCGTCAGGGGCCGTATCTGGACAGGATGAACGTCAACTACTACGCTTCAGATAAAATAGATTGGCAGGAGAGCAAGTATACCTATAAGGATATTAAAAAAGATTAAAGGGATTTACTTCTACCTGAACACTGCGAGCCAATACGGGTTTGCGATCCGATGTCGGAAAAAATATTTTTACATTATTTGCGCAAGCAGATACTTGCCTTTATATTTGTAATCAAAGGCTTCTTAAATTAAAGGACTATGGAAATCAGAAGGGATGTTTATCAGGCTATCGCGGATCCCACCAGAAGGGAAATTCTGCAAGTGCTTGCATCGGGGGCTTGTAATCTGAACACCCTGACCGAAAACTTTGAGATGAGTCGTCAGGCAATTTCCCTTCATGTAAAAATTCTAAGGGAGTGCGAGGTCATCTCCGTAAGGAAACAGGGAAGGGATCGGATTTGTGAGATCCAGCCACAATCTCTGAGGGAAGTTCACCAATGGGCCGATCAATTCAGGACTTTTTGGACAGAAAAACTGAAAGCACTTCAATTTGTATTGGAGCACGACAGCGATTTGGTTGGAAAATCGGCGGAGCCAAAATCCTATTAAAACTAAGATAAAATGAAAGCAGTTATTGTAGAGGAAACGTTTAATGCCGATGTCAAAAAAGTCTGGATCGCACTTACGGAGAAAGCGCAGATGAAAAAGTGGTATTTTGACCTTTCTGATTTTAAAGCCGAACCAGGCTTTGAATTTACATTCAGCGGAAAAGGTAGTAAAGGAGAACTTTTTGTACACCTGTGCAAGGTCACCGAGGTTATTCCGCTGAAAAAAATACAATATAGTTGGGAGTATGAAAATAGGGAAGGTTATTCCACAGTTACCTTCGAGTTATTTGAAATTAATAAGGGCACCACAGTGAAAGTTACCCATACCGGTCTCGATTCCTTTCCGAAGGGGCATCCCGATTTTGCGCCGGAAAGTTTTCAGAAAGGCTGGAATTCGCTGATCAGGGAAGCGCTGCGCGGTTATCTTGAAAACACCAACAATGTGGAGCGATAACCGCTGCGATTTTACGTGATCTACATACGGTTTCACTCAGCTATCTTGCGCATGTCAAAGATATCGTACAGCAGATGTTTTACTCTTCTTCCCCGCGATCTGCCTGTCGAGCAACGTCATCGCCGTCAGGCCCAGTTGTTTCGGAGTCGTCAGCAAAATCAGTTATTCCGTGCTCCGTAAGTAGATTATACCACTGGACCACTTTTTTAATATCGCTGGTATACACCCTGTCTTCATCGTAATCCGGCAGGACTTCAAAGAAATAGGCCTCCAATTGCAACTTGTCATCTTTATGACTGACAGGTGTTTTCCCTCCATTCTCTTTCTTATGAATCAGTAAGAAAACTTCTCTGAGAGGTAGCTCTTTTTCCAGGGTATAGATCGCTATCTCTGATAAAACACTAACATTACTTCGCATACCAACAGTCATCTTTTTTCCGTCAAGCAGCGACTCCGCCACAAAACCTGAACGGGTTTGTGTCAGTAATTTATAAAGACCGGGTTTACCGGCAATTGATAAAATCTTATCTAGTTTCATTTACACTATAAAATTTGAATCAAAATAGAAATTTAGTATCCCCTAAAATACGCTGTAAAACTCCGGCCTTGCCTGCGACATATTCGCAACTTAACTTATGACAGGCAAATCATCGTCCTTTTTTCAAAAGCGGAAAGCGCATCTTGTATTCAACATCGATGTTGCCTTTTGATATATTCAAAAGTTTCCCCTTCAGCAGTCTTTTTTTTAAGCTGGAAATTTTGTCTGTAAACAGAATTCCCTCAATATGATCGTATTCATGCTGAATTACCCGGGCCAGCAGCCCTGTGTAAGTCGCACGGCTGCTATTAAAGTTTTCGTCCAGAAAGGTCAGGGTGATCGTATCCTTTCTGGTTACATCCTCATGTATATCCGGAATGCTTAGGCATCCCTCGTTAAAGGCCCAGTTGTTGCCGGATTCCTCATCCATTCTGGCATTGATAAATACCTTTTTAAAGCTTCTGAGAAATTCCTGTTCTTCCTGAGGTAAATTTTCATCTTCACTGAAAGGCTGGGTATCAATTACGAAAATACGTAGTGCTACTCCAACTTGCGGGGCAGCGAGTCCAAGTCCGTTGGCCTTATACATTGTCTCCCACATATTCGTGATAAGGTCTGAAAGTCCGGGATGGTCTTTATCTACCGGAGTGGCTTCTTTTCGCAATACAGGATCGCCATAAGCGACAATAGGTAATGTCATGCTACTGAATACGATTTAAATACGATTGCAGAATTAATGTGGCACTGATCTCATCAATGAGGGCTTTGTTTCTCCGATGTTTTTTTTTTAAACCTCCTTCTATCATGCTATGGACGGCCATGACTGATGTAAATCGTTCATCCTGACGCTTTACGGGAATCTCCGGAAATTTCAATGCACATACTTTTAAAAATACATGGATCATTCTTTCGGAATCCGAGGGTGTATTATCCATTTGTCTCGGAGCTCCTACTATAAGTAATTCCACTTCTTCTCTCAGGAGGTATGATTCAAGAAATGGGATAAGATCTGAGGTCTTGACAGTGGTCAGACCAGAAGCAATTAGCTTCAGTTCATCCGTTACAGCTATGCCGGTTCGTATCTTCCCATAATCCAAGGCCATCAACCTGCCCACCTGCTTTTTTTTGCAAAAATAACCCATAATTTGTTATAGCTATAAAATTCAGCCGCAATATTATATGGGAGCATGTATCTTTACGGAAATTAAATAGAATGAAGGAATTGCAGCAGCGTATTGAGAGGGCCTGGGAAAATCGTGACCTGTTAGGGGAAGAGGCAACCCAGGACGCCATCCGGCAGGCAATCCAGCTGATCGATGAAGGTGTATTACGTTGTGCAGAACCAACCGGAAACGGGTGGCTTATAAATGAGTGGATCAAAAAGGCGGTGATCTTGTATTTTCCTATACAGAAAATGGAAACCCAGGAAGTGGGTATCCTTGAATTTCATGACAAAATCCCTTTAAAAAAAGGGTATGCCGCCAAAGGTATCCGGGTAGTACCCCACGCCATCGCCCGGCATGGATCGTATATTGCGTCGGGGACGATCCTGATGCCCTCCTATATCAATATAGGAGCATATGTCGATGAAGGTACTATGGTAGATACCTGGGCCACCGTGGGAAGTTGCGCCCAGATTGGAAAGAATGTACATCTCAGCGGAGGCGTTGGCATAGGCGGTGTTTTGGAACCCTTACAGGCCGCTCCTGTGATAATTGAAGATAATGCCTTTATCGGAAGCCGATGTATTGTTGTTGAAGGGGTCAGGATAGAAAAAGAAGCGGTACTGGGAGCCAATGTAGTTCTTACGGGATCGACGAAGATCATTGATGTTAGCGGGGAGGAGCCGGTCGAAACCAAAGGCCTGATTCCGGCCCGTTCGGTGGTTATTCCCGGCAGCTATCCCAAAAAATTTCCAGCCGGTGAATATCAGGTTCCCTGTGCGCTGATCATTGGAAAAAGAAAGGAGAGTACAAATAAAAAGACCTCTCTGAATGAGGCCCTTAGAGAATACAAAGTATCCGTCTGAAGTGCCCCATTGAAAAACTTCCGGTCTGCCTCCAGCCTCCGGTTTTGGTTTTGATCGCGTTCAACTCCTGCCAATGTGAAATTTAAGTTTCCTTCATGAAAGTCTTGATCATACAGCAAAAAATGATTGGGGATGTACTGGTGAGTTCATTGCTCTGCGAACATCTCCGGCTGCATATTCCGCAGGCCGTTATTCATTACCTTGTCAATGAACATACCACGGCCGTTGTAGAGAATAATCCATTCATTGACCAATTGCAGATTTACAAAAAGGAGTTTCGGAAAAAACCCGCTGCATTTTTCTTCTTTTTACGTAAAATTTCACGCGAAAAATACGATGTGGTAATTGATATTTATGCAAAACCTGAAAGCAGGCTTATCACCGTATTTTCAGGAGCGCGCATCAGGATATCCTACCACAAAGGAATCTTAGGGATGTTGTACACGCACCTGCTACCCATTAATTCAAAAAAATCTGACAACAATGATACAACCATAGAAGACAGATTAAGCCTGTTGGGGCCCATCCTGCATAAGCTCCCGGATCCGAAACTGCGACCAAGGATTTTTTTGGCTCCTGAAGAAATTAAAGTGGCTGCGGAATTTTTGACAACCCATGGCCTAACCCCCGAAGGTCCTAAAATAATGGTTGGGATCATAGGGAGTGATCCCTCTAAAACATATCCCCTAGCCTATATGGCCCGTCTGATGGACTTTTTGGTAAGACATTCTAATGCCACCCTGTTATTAAATTATATGCCATCGCAGCAAAAACAGGCAGAAGCGCTATACCGGCTCTGTCATCAGACAACACAAAAGTACCTCCTTATGGATGCCTTTTTACCAGATCTGCGCAAGTTTCTGGCCGTTCTGTTCCACTGCAATTGTTATGTGGGAAACGAAGGCGGGAGCGTGAATATGGCAAAGGCGCTGGGCATTCCTACTTTTGCCGTGTTTTCTCCATGGATACACAAAAAGGGTTGGCATACATATGCGGATCATTTAAATATCGGTGTGCACCTCCAGGACTATTTTCCGGAAGAATTAAATGCTTTGGATCAAAAAGAAGTTAAAAAAGAATTCGACCGTCTTTACCACTTGCTTGAACCCAGTCTGTTTGAAGGAGAACTTCTGACATTTTTACAGGCAACCCGAACCTTTTCTGCACCTGGATAAGCATCCATCGCTGTCTGAGAGGCTCTGGAGTATCTCCGTATCTTTTCCTTACTTTTGACCTTTAGAAATCAATGATATGCGAGTAGGATTTGATGCGAAAAGGATCTTCCACAATAATACAGGTCTAGGTAACTATGGCAGGGATATCATCAGGGGTCTTCACGAACATACACCGGTTTCCAAACTCATATTATACAATACGAAACCTTCCCGGATAAAAAGGCTTGAACCCCTCGCCAAAGCTGAGATCCGTTATCCCAGGGGTTGGCTTTGGAATACCTTCTCTTCTATATGGCGATTGGGGCCGGTAAGCAGGCAGATTCTCGAAGATAGAATTCATATTTTTCATGGCCTCTCCGGGGAAACACCCACCGGGCTCAGGAAAATGGACATTCCTACCGTGGTCACTATTCATGACCTGATTTTCCTGAGTCATCCGCATTACTATTCTCTTATTGACCGGATCATCTACAAAAGAAAGTTTCAGCATGCCACCCGAAATGCAGACAAGATCATCGCGATCAGTGAACAGACCAAAAGAGATATCATCAAGTATCTCCATATTGATGACAGGAAAATACGGGTAATTTACCAGGGTTGTAACAAAGCCTATAAAGAAAGGTACAGCAATTCTGAAAAAGCGCAGGTAATTGAAAAATTCGGCCTCCCTGTGGAATTTATCCTCAATGTCGGCACGCTTCAGGAGCGGAAAAATGCCCTTACGATTGTAAAGGCGATCCGGGATACCAAACTGCATCTGGTGCTGATTGGCAATGAAAAGACCTATGCCCGTAAAATACATGCCTACATTCGTTCCAATTCCCTTGAAAACCAGGTGATTTTTTTAAAAAATGTTCCTGTAAGAGAACTGGCTATCATTTACCAGCTTGCTACCGTTTTCTGCTATCCCTCTATCTGTGAAGGATTTGGCATTCCTATTATTGAAGCTCTTTACAGTAAAACCCCGGTGATTACTTCTGTGGGAAGTTGTTTTCCTGAGGCCGGCGGACCTGCCTCCGTATATATTGATCCCGAGAATGCAGACATCTTGCGTTCAGAATTACAACGCTTGTTTATGGACCCTGAATTACGCAAGCAAATGGCAGAGCAGGGTCACGCCTTCGTTCAGAAATTCCGTGATGATGTGGTTGCCGAAAAAATACATGAGATCTACACTTCCGTTTTGAGTGAGAGGTTATTGGAAACGGAATGTCCTCCCCGTAAAATCTCCGCGCTAATGATCACCTATAACGAGATTGAACATATTGATGAAGTGCTTGAAAATCTCGATTTTGCAGACGAGATCATTATTGTGGACTCTTTCAGCAATGATGGTACCGCAGAAAAAATAAAGAAACACCCGAAAGCGAAATTAATACAACGGAATTTCAAGAATTATACAGACCAGAAATCCTATGCGCTTCAGCAAGCTTCAAATGATTGGATACTTTTTATGGATGCCGATGAAAGAATTACCACCCCGCTGAAAACGGAAATTCTCAAAACCATCAGCCGGCCCGGACCCAAGGCCAGTGCCTATTACTTTTACAGGGTCTTTATGTTTAAGAAGGAGGTCTTGCGTTACAGCGGCTGGCAAACCGATAAGAATTACCGGCTTTTTAGAAAAAGTAAAGTTCATTTTCTGAAAGAGCGCATTGTTCACGAAACACTGGTGGTTGATGGAATATCTGGGTCCATGCAAAATAAACTAATTCATTATTCCTATAAGAATTACGGGGACTACAAAGAAAAAATGATTAAATACGGGATGATGAAAGCACAGGAGGAGGTACAAAAAAGTTACGAACCCAATCTGTATCACTTTGTACTCCGACCCACCTATAAATTTTTAAATCAATACATTTTTCGCCTGGGCATTCTAGATGGTAAAAAAGGCATGATTATCAGTTACTTAAATGCCCTTGGAGTGTATGTTAGGTACAGAGAATTACGGCGCCTCAGACAATTACAAAACAGGACTACCTTAAGCTGAACTGCAAGAACATGCATCGTCCCGGCCTGCTTTTTGAGTTACCCATTTTCTATGAAAATTTAAGAATTAAATAATTTTTAGAAGTTTTTTCAGTTATAATTAATGTAATACACCCCCAATGTATAAGAGAAAGCTTTCTGCGCTCATCATTACCTACAATGAAATTGGCTATATTGAGGAATGCCTGGCATCTATTCTGTTCACTGACGAAATAATCGTTATAGATTCATACAGCGATGATGGAACCTTTGAGTACCTGTTAAAGCATCCCAGAGTCAGGGTGATACAAAAACCATTTTTGAATTTTACGGAGCAAAAAACATTTGCCCTTTCACAGTCCTCCAATGATTGGGTATTGTTTCTGGACGCGGATGAGGTGATCACGCCACCACTGCAGAAGGAAATATTCCAACTCCTGGCATCAGAAAATCCCTGTGAGGCCTACTGGTTCTATAAAAAATTTATGTTTTTGAGGCGACCACTGCATTTCTGCGGGTGGCGTACAGATAAGAATTACAGGCTTTTTGACAAATCCAAAGTGCGCTTTTCAATGGAGAAAATGGTGCATGAAACTCTGGATGTACAGGGTCCAACTGGTATCGCCAGGGAGAAGTTAATTCATTATTCTTACAAAAGCTACGCTGATTATAAATCGAAAATGCTTCATTATGGCCGTCTCAAGGCACGGGAGGCCTATAACAAGGGAAAAAAATTCAGCTACCTGCAACTGGCCTTAAAACCTTTGTGGAAATTTGCCTACCACTACATCATTCGTCTTGGCTTGTTGGATGCCAGAAAGGGTCTGATTATCAGTTACCTGAGTGCCCTGGGAGAAATTGAGCGCTATGTAACTCTGCGTCAGCTCAATCTGGAAAATAAAAAAGTCGTATCATACAGGCCTGTTGAAAGCTATAATTAACAGGTCCTGCACTTACTGTTTCCAATAGGCATTCCGATCATTTTTCATCCTCTCAATTTTCGGTCTTTTCCGGTCCCATCGCATCTGATTCAACTCTTTTAGTGCATTTGCCATCACAATATAGTTGTGGGTCAAACAGGATCTTCCTTTTTCCGGAGCCCGGTCAACCCAGGTATTGAATTATCAAACATTTGCGTAACTTTCCAATATAGTTCCGCACAATACACGGAGGGAATGCCTGGCAAAATGAATGAAAAAAAACATGACATTGCTGTCATAATTATTAATTACAATTCCTCCGAGTTTAGCAAAAACTGTATCGAAAGTGTGGTGAAAACGACTTCAGCTGACTTAGATTACGAGATAATCGTAGTGGACAATGCCTCTCAACTGGCAGATTATGAGCAGCTGAATTCCTATATTACCCAATTGCAATTGCCGCATATTTCTCTATATCGGAGCAGGATAAATACCGGCTTTGGAGGTGGCAATATGCACGGAGTACAGCATGCCAATGCAGCGTACTATTTGTTTTTGAATAATGATACCGTTCTGTTAAATGATGCCCTGCTCATTTGTCATAATTTCATGAAGATTTCGGAAGAAGCTGCGGTGTGTGGCGCACAGATTTTCAGCACAGACTCGGTAAAACAGCCAAGCTTCGATCATTTCAGTACACCATCTCGTGAAATTTTCGGAAAAGGAATGATCGAATTTTTGTTTCCTTCAACCAAACCTTCCAGAAGAAGGGACTATCTGTCTCCGTTAGAAGTGGATTATGTAAATGGAAGTTTTATGTTCTTCAGGGCCTCTGATTTTGATAACATCGGGGGATTCGATACCAATATTTTTCTTTATTTTGAGGAGAGTGATATTTGCTTTCGATTGCGGAAGAAACGTAGGAAAACTTATTTTGTACCGGATGCCTCCTACTTGCATTTTCATGGACAAAGTATTAAAAAAAGTAAAATGCCGGTAGAGATGAAAATTGAACTTAAAACTTCAATGTTTTACGTCATTCGTAAAAACCAGGGCTATTTGAAGTACCAGATGTTGCGACTTTTTTTTATTTTGCGATATGCTTTCACATGTATTGTTAAACCCCAATATTTTAAACTATTAAAAGCTATTCTCATTGGGCTTCCATTAGGTCGATCCCTGAAACAACGACAGCTAATTGTTGATCAAGTAATTAGAAATGATTGAGACAGAACTTAATGAATCATTAAGGGTTCTTTCCCGCGGGGGTCTTATCCTTTACCCGACTGATACCATATGGGGTATTGGCTGTGACGCCACAAATGCCGTGGCTGTGGAAAAGATTTTTGAACTAAAGAACAGACCTCCGGAAAAAACCATGATCTGCCTGGTAGCAAATGATTTTATGCTCGAAAAATATGTGGAGCTTGTTCCTGAGGTGGCATATGATATCATCGACTATTCAACCAAGCCTACAACCATTGTTTACGACAATCCTAAAGGAATTGCAGATAATCTGATAGCCTCAGATAATACCCTGGCGGTAAGGGTGGCAACCGATGAATTTTGTCAGTTGCTTATAAAAAAATTTAAAAAACCCATTGTTTCCACTTCAGCCAATCTGGCCGGCCACGCATCACCCGCTCATTTTTCGGAAATCAGCCCGGTTATTTTAAAAGGAGTAGACTATATAGTAAATTTGGACCGGGATAAGTATAAAAACATACCATCGTCCATTATCAAACTGGGCAATGACGGTACGGTCCGGGTGATCAGAAAGTAGAAATCAGAAAATCCTGCTTTATCATTCCTCCCGGCCAACTGCGGAAGACTCCTTGAAATGCCTGAAAAGAAATACATGTCGGCGCTTGATGAACCGGTTTTTTCGATAATTTCCGAAAGTGCCTGTCAACTATCCATTGACTGCTATGTGATTGGGGGCTATGTGCGTGACTATTTATTGCAGCGCTCAAAACCGACTGATATTGACATAGTAGCGATAGGAAGTGGTATTTCCCTGGCAAGAGAAGTTGCTTCAAAACTTCCGGGAAAGCCTAAGGTATCGGTCTTTAAACGATTCGGCACTGCCAGTCTGAAGTATCAGGGAACAGAATTGGAATTTGTCGGAGCACGGAGGGAAAGTTATCATGAGGATAGCCGAAATCCAGTAGTCGAGGATGGCAGCCTGAAGGAAGATCAGCAACGTCGCGACTTTACCATAAATGCCCTGGCGATTTCATTGAATAGTAGTGATTACGGAAGTCTGCTGGATCCTTTTGACGGACTTTCCGATTTGAAAAATAAATGTATCAGAACACCGCTCGCGCCGGAAATGACCTATTCTGACGATCCGTTGCGGATGATGCGAGCAATTCGATTCGCAACCCAGTTGCATTTTACCATAGAAAAGGATTCCCTTCAGGCCATTGAAATTAACAAGGAACGTCTCAGGATTGTCTCTGCCGAGCGCATTGTTTCAGAACTTCATAAAATTTTATCCTGTGATGTGCCATCAACGGGCCTCGCACTACTCCATAAAACCGGTCTGTTGCAGCTCATCATGCCTGAGCTTACCGCGCTGGAAGGCATAGAGGAAATGGAGGGACAACGTCATAAGGACAATTTCTGGCATACGCTGGAGGTGGTAGACAATATTGCAGCCAATACGGACAATCTCTGGCTTCGCTGGGCTGCCCTGCTTCATGATATCGGGAAAGCACCTACCAAAAAATTTGATCCATCCCTGGGTTGGACTTTTCACGGGCATGAATTTATAGGTTCCAAAATGGTCTATAAATTATTTAAGCGTCTGCATATGCCACTTAATGACAAAATGAAATTTGTGCAGAAAATGGTGCTCTTAAGTTCCCGTCCGATCATTCTCGCGGAGGATTTTGTTACGGACTCGGCAGTGCGAAGACTCATCTTTGACACCGGAGCTCATGTAGATGACCTGATGACGCTCTGCGAAGCGGACATTACCACAAAGAATTCCAGGAAACTTAAACAATATACCAGAAATTTCAAGCAGGTTCGTCAGAAAATCGCAGAAGTGGAGGCCAGAGATCATATCCGGAATTTCCAGCCTCCGGTCACCGGAGAGGAGATAATGAAAACTTTTAATCTAAAGCCGTCCAAGGAAATTGGTATTATCAAGGAAGCCATTAAGGAGGCGATTCTGGAAGGAGAGATACCTAATAATTATGAGGCCGCAAAAACATTCATGCTGGAGAAAGCCAAAAATTTAGGTCTTCCGCCGGCAGAATAACTGTTGTACCCAATGCCACGCAAATTGTAGTTTTAAAAGGAATAAATACTGAATGCGCTCTTCCTATTTCAAAATGGTCCGATTGTCCATTGTCCTGGTTTACCTGGTCATCCTGGCAGGAGCTGTCGTACGTATGACGGGCAGTGGCATGGGTTGCCCCGATTGGCCTAAATGTTTTGGTTATTATATTCCTCCTACTGATTCAGAACAACTTAGATGGCAGCCCGAAAAGAATTACAAAAAAGGTCAGGTCATTATCAGGGATCAATCTCTCCGGGTCGCAAATAAAGATTTTAGAACCGGGACAGAATATCAACCTGACGAATGGTCTCCCTATACCAGACATGACTATGCCATTTTTAATGCCGCACATACATGGACAGAATTCATTAACAGATTACTAGGTGCCCTCGCAGGCCTGGCAACCCTGGTGATGGCCATTCTTTCATTCAGCTTCCGGAAAAAAAGAGTTGCTATTACTATCATTTCCTGGATAGTTGTGCTGACTATGGGATTTCAGGCCTGGCTCGGAGCGACAGTGGTATTTTCAGTCCTGGAAACCGCCAAAATCACTTTCCATATGATCATGGCCCTCTTCATTGTTGGGCTGCTTATATACTTGTTACTGGCTTCCTCAGAAACAAAGGGACGGACCTCTACGGGCTTCCGAACACTGCAGTTGCTTGCTGGGGCCCTCCTTTTAACACTCATTCAAATTGTCCTGGGGACGCAAGTAAGGCAATTTGTGGACGGACAGATAGATGTATACGGAGACAATGCCCGCCATCTGTGGCTGTCACAACCCCAATGGACATATTATATCCATCGGTCATTTTCCGTTGTCATACTGCTGTGGAATATCTACCTGGCGTATCATTTGGCAAAGCGGCAGTTACAATTACCTGCTTTCAAATGGGTACTCGGATTGCTCCTTCTGGAAATAGCCGTCGGAATTACCATGCAGTACCGCCAATTTCCATTTGGAACCCAGGCCATACACCTTTTCCTGGCGGCGCTGATTTTTGGCTTACAGACCTATCTTCTTATAGCGGGATGGTATGGGCGTAAAATTCTGAAAACTTTGTAACTTTGATGCCTCACTAAAAAGTACAGATGATCTACAAAATCAGGATTATCCTGGATGCTGAGGAAGATATTTTCAGGGATATAGAAATTGATGATGAAAGTACGCTTGAAGACTTTCATAACAGCATTATTCAGTCTTTCGGATTTTTAGGAAATGAAATGGCCTCCTTTTTCACCTGTGATGAGCGTTGGAATCAGGAAGAGGAGATCGCTCTCTTTGAGATGGACGAGAAGAATTCAGATCAGGTTCGACTTATGCGCGATACCAGGATAAGTGAGGTGCTAACAGAAAGTACCCCAAAACTGATCTACATATACGATTTTCTAAGCATGTGGACTTTCTTTGTCGAATTGGCCAGTATAACCGCAGCGGAACATGGCAGGAGTTACCCCAATATTCTTTTCAGTTTTGGGGAGATTCCGGAAACTCCGCCTGAGCATCAGTTTGAATCCGATCCTGCCTTTGACTTTGATGATACCCTGGAAAATTACGATGATCTTGATTTTGATGAAAACTGGAATTGACCGGTAATACTATCAGGGGACCGGAATGCTACATCGGCGCATTCAGTTTGGACTTCCGCCACAATGGCGGGCTGCTGGAAAGAAATAATGCTTAAAACTAAAAATCGAAAGTTTACATGATCAACTTATACAACACCCAGATAGAAAGCCTGTCTCTGCATCGTGTGGGTAATAAGAGCCGTGGGGAATCTATCTTTCTTTCCGGCCGGCCACATCCCTTGGATGATGAACATTCAGGACTTTTAAAGGAATATTTTTTTAAACCTTTTCGCGAAAAGGAGGAAAATTTTTACCGATTCACCCACGAAACGGACCTCGGTTTTAATGAAGTCTTTCAACTTGCATCTGAAATATTTAATACGCCAGCCAAGATGCACCCCTTGTCAAAAAAACTCGCCACCCACTTATATAATCAGTCCGGACACCCGCACATTAAGAGCGGTGAACTATACATCGTACTATTAAACGATGTAATGCTTGACGCAACCAAGACTCAAGCCCTGGGAATTTTCAAAAGCGAGCTAAAACAGGATTTTTTGCAGTTTCGTGAAGCAGGAGATAATCTGGAAATGTTATCCTTGCAGGGTGTAAATTTAAATAAACTAGATAAGGGCTGTCTAATATTTAATGTCGACGCCGGAGAGGGTTTCAAAGTACTTTCAATAGACAGCAATAGGTATGATACCAAATACTGGCTTGAACAATTCTTACATCTTACTCCCCTGACCGACGAAAATTTCTATACCCGGAATTACCTGAAGTTCTGTCAGAACTTCGCCAGGGACGTGGTCCTACCTGCAGAAGACAAGCAGCAGGAAGTGTTGTTTATGAATCGGGCGGTCAATCATTTCGCCAGCAATGATGCTTTTGAAGAGTCCAGTTTTCTGAATGATGTGATTGAAAATCCGGCGCTCATTCCGGAGTTCAAAAACTATAAGATTGAAAAAGGGCCTAAATATAGCATTGAGGACGTCTCCAATTTCAACATTGCCAACAAAGCAGTTTCCGATTCCCGGAAAAAGATGAGCAATGTTATTCACCTTGATACCAATATTCATATAAAACTTGATTTTGTAAGTCAGGAAGCAGCAGAGAAATTCGTAGAAAAGGGTTGGGATGAAGAGCGTCAGATGTATTACTATCTCGTCTATTTTAATAAGGAACAATCCCGATAATCACTCCACAAGGGATATTTATGGAGGCTCTTGGGAATAACATTCAGGGCCTGGATTTATATCCGGATTTTACTATCAATGATTTGTTTCATGCTGACATCCTGGTAATTGCGCTTTACAAAGTCAAGTGCCAGATCAAGGATCTGGCCCATGGTTTTACAGTTCCTGAATTTCATATCGAGGGTCAGTTCGTAAATCTGCTCCCGCAACAGTTGTATATGCTCATCCAGTGAAATGTTATCCGTTTTACAAATATTGACCAGGCGGTTGATCCGGTTTCCTGAACTTATGATCCGCTTTGCCACAATAGATCGTTCTTCAACCTTATACTGATCCACTGAATCATGTAACAGCTTGCTCCTCACCAGTTCGACCATCACATAGTTTTCCTTGAAAAATTGGGGTCGATATACTTTCAACTTTCCTTCAAAACACTGTTGATCAAAATCGATGGGGCGAATTTTATAGACTACATGATCAAAATCATGAGTCGTCACAATGACGTAATTGTAGGACCTCATATCCCCAAGCAGTCTGATCATGCATCGCTCGTTGAATTTGACAAATTCCTTCGCCAGCTGCGATTTTTCAGATTCGGAGCAGGTGGGAAGCATATCCCTTATAAAAATATCTCCCGGAATCCCTGCGATGTGTTCCTCGATGAGCGTGTCCTTATAAACCAGGAAGTTGAGGTTGTATGGAGAAAGCATATGTTCAAGCTCCAGTCCATAAATCCTTGATGCATCCGCCTTCTTTACGTAGAAATAGGTATAATTATCGTTCAGGATATTTCGAACCTTGATCCGGAAAGGTTTTGAATTTCCAAAGGTGCAATAATCCACCGCATCGATGTTCAGATACTGAAAGATCGTCTCACTGCCATCAGAATGAAGAATGGAGTAAACGCGTTTAAGGCTGAGATCTATCTCCCTCCGTTCGGAATCCGTATAATAGGCACGCACCCATAGCGTATCCTCACCATTATTGTCATAGACCACTACTGCCCCCGCAAACCTCAATAGATCGTCATAGAAGATCGGGATTTCTATCTTACGGTTGTATTCATCAAGATAGGCATCGAGCTTCTCATTGACCGGATACGCGGGTTTTTTCCTGGACATCAGGCGTTCATCAGTCATATTTTTCACATTTGCAGCGGCCGAATGTAACAAAAGTAAGATTTCTTCGTCAAGTTACTGGAATCTGTTAAAAATCAGCCAGCATATTGGAAACTATTCTGAAAGTTCACAACCTTACCAAAAGATTTGGGTACCTCACAGCAGTAAAGGATTTGTCCTTTAATATCGAGAAAGGCAATGTGTATGGTATCTTGGGGCCTAACGGGAGTGGCAAATCAACTACCCTTGGCATTGTGCTCAATGTAGTTAATCCGACGGCAGGAAGTTTTAGCTGGTTTGACGGCAAAACCACGACCCATCAGGCCCTGAAGAAGGTAGGTGCCATCATTGAGCGCCCCAACTTTTACCCATACATGTCGGCATATCAGAATCTGAAACTGGTATGCAAGATCAAAGAGGTATCTGAACACACTATTATAGAAAAACTTGAATTGGTAGGGCTTCTGGAAAGAAAGAACAGCAAGTTCAGCACCTTTTCTCTGGGAATGAAACAGCGTTTGGCAATAGCCTCCGCCTTGCTTAATGACCCCGAAATCCTGATTCTGGATGAACCTACGAACGGCCTGGATCCCCAGGGAATTCATCAGATCCGGGAATTGATTATAAAAATCTCCTCTAGTGGCACTACCATCTTACTTGCCTCCCATCTTCTGGATGAGGTAGAAAAGGTCTGCAGCCATGTTGTTATATTACGGAAAGGAGAAAAATTATACTCCGGCCGGGTGGACGGAATGCTGGCAAGCCATGGATTTTTTGAGCTGAAGACTGCTGCTCCGGATGCCCTGATACGATTTTTATCAGACCATCCTCAGTTCGGGAATATTACCCAGCAGAACGGCCTGATTACGGCATATCTGAAGGAAGAGATGGGCGCACACTCCCTTAATTCACTATTATTCGAAAAGGGAATTGTACTCTCCCATCTTGTAAAAAGAAAGGAAAGCCTGGAGGAGCAATTCCTCGCCCTGACCAGGCAGACCGGAACAGATGCGAAGGAGACTCAGGCGCTAAATCGACATTAAATGGAACGACTGCTGCATATAGAATTCATCAAATTATGGAATAACAGAGCCAGTCGGGTCCTGATCATCGCTTATTTTGTATTGCTCACTTCAATTGCACTGGTAGCAGCGATCAAATTTGATATCGGACCCGTAAAATTTCACTTTGCTGAACTGGGCATTTTCAATTTTCCTTATATCTGGCATTTCAATACGTATATGACAGCCATATTTAAGTTGTTTCTGGCCATTGTGATCGTTTCCATGATGGCGAATGAATACACCAATAAAACTATAAAACAGAATCTGATTGACGGCCTCTCCAAATGGGAATTCGTGCTTTCAAAACTCCTGACAGTCATTTCATTTGCTTTGATCTCCACAGTTTTTGTCTTTGTGGTGTCTATGATTCTGGGCTTTATCTATTCTGACTACGATGAGTGGTCTATTGTTTTTTCAGGTCTCGAATTCATCCCGGCTTTTTTTGTGAAACTTCTCGGATTCT
This sequence comes from Zeaxanthinibacter sp., assembly GCA_041743425.1. Classification (GTDB taxonomy): domain Bacteria; phylum Bacteroidota; class Bacteroidia; order Flavobacteriales; family Flavobacteriaceae; genus JTS-RE37. The sequence continues at coordinate 73,550 of JBGTMS010000103.1, forward strand.
TCACCTTTTGTCTCTTTCTTGGAATACTGGTGAAGCGCTCGGCCTTTGCCCTTGGTTTTCTGATTCTTTGGGCTATTCTGGAACAGATCATCTTCGGGATCCTGATCTGGAAGTTTGTCACCTGGGATACCGCTGCTAAAATCAAAGCAATGTTGCCATTACAGTCCATGTCCAATCTGATAGAAGAGCCCTTTAGCAGACTGAATGCGGTTCAGTCGGTGGCTAATGAAATAGGCGAAACCCTGAACGTGGATTATCATGTGCACTGGTACGAAATCCTCATTGTACTTCTTTGGACGTCCCTTTTCGTCTATTTGTCGTATGCTCTCCTAAAAATAAGAGATTTATAGTATCTTGTAGTGTTTGAGAAGCACTATGAAAAAGAAGGCCGCACCCGTACCATTCGGTAAGGCCTGTATTATGGCCGTTGGTGAACAGATAAAGGGATCTCCGGAGCCGTCGGATGTATACCGCCATTCAGGCCAGACCACTTCCGGGACAGTTGTGTCTCTTCTCCTGTTTCTCTGCATTTTCCAGGTCTGCCAGGTGTCAGCACAGGATTGTCCGTCTATTCTTGTTCCCACCCCTGGGCAAATGGCCGTGCCTGTCACCAGCGTGATCAGCTGGGAGGCCGTAGTCGGGGTTCCGGGCTATATTATTTCCATTGGCACCACTCCGGGAGGTATTGAAATCGTTGATAAACAATCAGTGGGAAGCGCCACCTCATTTACCCCGCCTTTAGGCTTGCCGTCAGATGCCGATATCTATGTAACGATTACCCTGTTTTTCTTTGACTTCGGACGCCCGGACATTACCTGCCCAACGGTATTTTTTCACACGGCACCCGTCCTCAGCAGCCCTCCCTGTACCACTCTTGTATTACCGAAGAACGGAAGTGACAACGTAAATGCTGCCAGTTCACTATCCTGGAGTTATGCCCCCACAGCAACGGGATATTTTCTTTCAATTGGCACCACCCCGGGTGGAATCGATCTTTTCAATGATGACGTAGGCAATGTTTTGTTTTACAATCCGCCTTTCGACCTGCCACCCGACTCAGATATCTATGTAACCCTTCGGCCTTACAATGGGAATGGGATGGCAGGGCAATGCCCTGAGGAAAGTTTCCACACCGGGGAACCCGCTACCCTCCCAGGATGTACCAGCCTGATCTATCCTGCGGACGGAGAGATTAATGTGCCTCTTAGTCCTGTCTTACAATGGGAGCAAGTGCCGGAAGCGACAGGGTATGAGATAACCATCGGCTATTCGCCGTTTACAGGGGAAATACTGGACGGTGCGCGGTTTTCCTCTACCTCTACCATAGTTATCGATTTTGAGGCCTATCGTACCTTTTTTATCACAATTGTTCCGGTTAATGATGCCGGCAGGGCCATAGGTTGTGAGCAACAATCCTTTTCCACCGGTCTGGGATGCGGTCCTTTTTTTGATCCTGTCAGCGGAGAATTGGTGACGCTTTATCCTGTGATAGATTTTCCTGATACGGTTTCCTTCTGCCGGAATGAAACTCCTTTGATACTGACAGCGAATGAAATAGGAGATGGTTACCGATGGTTTCGGGTGGACGAGTTGGGAAATGAAACACTTTTATCCGAAACCGGATCCGTAGCCATCGCGGACAATGGTGATTACCTGCTGGAAGTATACAATATAATCCCGGAATTCGAGGGGCAGGTGGCGTGTTCAAGTTCCAAAAATTTCAGTGTGGTAACCTCGGAGCTCGCCACCATTGAAGCCGTGAATGTTACCAACCAGGGCAATGGGCTTTCAATAGAAGTGATGGTAAGCGGTTCCGGCAGCTACGAATATGCGCTTGATGATGCTGAAGGTCCCTATCAGGAAGGTTCCCTTTTTGAAAATATACCTCCGGGATCTCATAGGGTCTATGTGCGGGATAGAAATGGATGTGGCATCGCCCAAAAAGAAGTTCAGTCCGGACTAAATTCTGAAGGATTTCCTTCCTTCTTCACTCCGAATGGAGACGGGGTAAACGATTTCTGGCAGTTCCTTGAACCTCCGGGCAGCAGCACAGGACTTGTGGAAGCCATCGAAATCTATGACCGGTTTGGCACCCTTGTAGGGCAGCTTGATCCGGCTACTCCGGGATGGGACGGTACATACAATGGAAAGCCACTGCCGGCTTCCGATTATTGGTATCGGGCACTGGATAGTTCAGCCCGGGAATTAAGAGGCCATTTTGCCTTAAAACGGTAGACAATTGGTATATTGGTCTGTTTGATATCTGATCTAATGTATAAAAGGATCATCTTTATTTTATGCACTTTCTTCCTTTGCAAGGGGGTGGCACAGGAATGTCCTTTTATCACCAACCCGCAAGATGGTTCCGTAGGCGTTCCTGTGAACACTACGATTACCTGGAATGCGGTTCCGGGAATTGTTGGTTATCTCATCTCACTTGGAACCACACCCGGGGGGGTGGACCTCCTCAACCGCAGGTCTGCAGGTCCTGTCAACTCATATACGCCTGAAATCGGATTGCCTGAAAATACCAGAATTTATGTGACCATCAGCCTTTTCCTCCCCAATCAGCCTTTAAAAATTTGCGAGGTGGAAACTTTTGTTACTGAAAACGTAACCACACCCCCTTCGTGTACCATCCTAACTGAACCCCTTGATGAGGAATCAGGTGTCAGCACGGCGACAGAAATAAAATGGGCCTACGCGGACAGGGCAACTGGGTATTTAATTTCAATCGGATCTGCGCCAGGTGGGACGGATATTGCAGATGCAGTAGATGTGAAGAATGTGCTTAACTACCGGCCAACCTCATTTCTTCCGGAAGATGCGGATATTTATGTGAAGATTACTCCCTACAATGAGAATGGCAACGCTACAGGATGCCATGAAGAACAATTCAATACCGGAATGGCCGTATTAAATTGTGAGGCGCGTTTTGACGCCACTTCAGGAACACTCATAGAAGTGCGCCCCGCCATAAATTTAGCCCCGGTTATCGGACTATGCAGGAATGAATTTCCTCTGACCCTAAGCCCTGAAGGAGAGGCGGACGGATACAGATGGTATCGGTTGGACGGAGATTCTGTAACATTAATTTCCGAAGATGCTTATATTATCATTGAAGATGAGGGCCGCTATCTTTACGAAGCGTATAATTATATTGATCAGGCCGGGGTGATGGTAGAATGTGCCAGCACACAGGAAATTACCACGGTTTTATCTGAAGCGCCTACGATTACTTCGGCAGACCTTTCAAGAGTATCCGGGGTTCTCGAAATCAGTGTGCAGGTAAACGGAAATGGCAATTATGAATATGCCCTGGACCAGCCTGAAGGACCCTACCAGGATGATTCGCGCTTTACAAATGTGGCTTCGGGTACTCATACCGTCTATGTTAGAGACAAGAATGGTTGTGGCCTGGCAATGATGGAGGTAGATAGGGAACTCGGTCAGAATGATTTTCCAAAATTCTTTACACCAAATGGGGATGGCATCAATGACTACTGGCAGCTGCAGCCATCTTCGGCTCAGAAAACGATTACTCTGGAATACCTCCAGGTATTTGACAGATACGGCGTTCTGATTGCTCAGGTAACCCCTTCCTCGCCGGGATGGGACGGAAGTTATAACGGCAGACCGGTGCCTTCATCAGTATACTGGTTCAAAGCCGCAGACAACCTGCAAAACATTGTGCAAGGTTATTTTATGTTAAAACGATAAACGAGCCGGTTAAGGGCAGCGATGAAAATCCGATTCCCATCCAAAGCACGGTGGCATTATCTTATACTGCTTGCGGGACTTTCTTTGTATTCTCAGGAATGTCCTGTAATCACTTTTCCCGAGGCAGGTGAAACGGAGATTCCCGTTGATGCTACTTTCACCTGGGAGCAGGTGGAAGGTATAAATGGGTATTTGATTAACGTGGGCACGTTTGCGGGGGGGGACGATATTATAAAAAATCGGGCCGTAGGAATTGTTAACCTCTATAAACCTCCCCTTGGATTACCCGAAAATACGGAATTGTATCTCAGCCTGAGCTTGCTCTTATTTGATGGCCCTCCCATTGCATGTGCCAGTATTCCCTTCCAGACAATCGATATTGTAACCCCACCGCCGTGTTCTGTTCTTGTAGCGCCGGACAATAATGCCACCAACGTGACCATTGTAACAGACATCAGCTGGAGCTATGCTTCAACTGCGACCTATTACCATATTTCCATTGGCACCACCCCGGCAGGATCTGAACTTCTGAATAACCTCAATGTGGGAAATATACTTACCTACGAACCGGAAGAACCGCTGCCACAGGATACACAGATTTTTGTGACAGTAATTCCCTGGAATGAGAACGGCAGCGGAGGAAGCTGCCAGGTTGAGAGCTTTTTTACAGGGGGTATCGTCGATCTGTGTGAGCCCTCTGCAGATCCGGAAACCGGAGAAACTATTCAGGTACGTCCGATGACAGAATTGCCCGAACGTATTGGCCTTTGCAGTGATGCTCTACCCTATCTTATAAGTACGCCGGACAATGCAGATGGATACAGGTGGTATAGGATCAATGCCGGAGCTCAGGAAACCCTGTTGTCTGAGCAAAGAGAAGTGCCCATAACCGCCGAGGGTAGATACAGGTATGAGGCCTACAACCGGGTGGTACGATCAGGGAATACCGTTGAATGCGCTGTTTCCAGATTATTTACTGTTGTGGTTTCTGAGATTGCCGTCATTGAAGATATTGAAGTTACCAATCTGGCCGAAGGTAGAATGATTCGAATTCTCGCGAGGGGCATGGGCAGCTATGAATATGCTATAGGGAGTCCCGACGGGCCTTATCAGGATGATAATTTCTTTACAGGGATTTCCCCGGATGCAGAACATGCCTATGTCCGTGACAGAAATGGCTGCGGGATTGCAGAAGGGGTCATAGATAGGGACATTACCCTGGATGATTTCCCTAACTTCTTCACGCCCAATGCCGATGGTGTAAATGATTTTTGGGCTTTCATTCCACCACGACAGGACTTCGGAATTGTCGTTTATAACATTGCCATCTATGACAGGTATGGTCTGCTCATTGCCCAAATAGAACCGGGCATCCTGGGCTGGGATGGCAGATATAACGGCCAGCACCTCCCTTCATCAGACTATTGGTTCCTGGCCACCGCTTCAAACGGCCAGGTGCTCAAAGGACACTTTGCCCTCAAGCGATAGGCACAAATAATTCACCTCCCATAGTTTCATTACCAGGAGGTGCTTTTGTATTTTTAGGCTATGAAATTCAAGGTAATATCCGATTTTAAACCTACCGGAGATCAGCCGGAGGCCATCAGGCAACTTGTGGAAGGAATTGCGTCAGAAGAGCCATATCAGACCCTGCTTGGGGTTACCGGTTCCGGGAAAACCTTTACGGTGGCCAATGTCGTGGAGCGTATTCAGCGCCCTACGCTTGTGCTGGCGCACAATAAAACGCTGGCAGCTCAACTGTATTCCGAGTTCAAGCTCTTTTTTCCTGAAAACGCGGTTGAATATTTCGTTTCCTATTATGACTACTATCAACCTGAAGCCTATATTCCAACCAGTGGACTGTATATCGAAAAGGATCTTTCCATAAATGAGGATATTGAAAAACTTCGTCTGAGTGCTACGTCATCACTACTCTCCGGTAGAAGAGATGTACTTGTGGTGGCCTCTGTTTCATGCCTTTATGGCATTGGAAATCCGGTTGAATTCCAGAAAAATGTAATTACCATACGAAAAAACCAGGTGGTTTCCAGAACAAAATTTTTACATCAACTGGTACAAAGCTTGTATTCCAGGACATCTGCAGATTTCAGAAACGGAAATTTCCGTGTAAAAGGGGATGTGGTGGATGTGTTCCCCAGCTATGCGGACCACGCCTTCCGCATTCATTTCTTCGGGGATGAGATTGAGGAGATTGAGGCCTTTGACCCCTTTAAGAATACCCTGGTAGAAGTATATGAGTTCTTGAATATATATCCTGCCAATATGTTCGTCACTTCGCCGGATGTCCTTCAGAATGCTATACACCAAATTCAGCATGATCTTGTTCAGCAGATAGATTACTTCAAGAATATCGGAAAACCGATCGAGGCGAAACGCCTGGAAGAAAGAACAAATTTCGATCTGGAAATGATCAGGGAACTAGGCTACTGCTCGGGAATTGAAAACTATTCCCGCTATCTTGACGGAAGGGAACCGGGGACCAGACCTTTTTGCCTCCTCGATTATTTTCCACAGGACTATCTGATGGTGGTGGATGAAAGTCATGTGACAATTCCCCAGGTACATGCCATGTATGGCGGCGATCGGTCAAGAAAAGAGAATCTTGTGGAATATGGGTTTCGTCTGCCGGCTGCGATGGATAACCGCCCCTTAAAATTCGAGGAATTTGAGGCACTTCAGCATCAGGTAATCTATGTAAGTGCCACCCCCGCCGATTACGAGCTACAGTTAAGCCAGGGAATTTTTGTAGAACAGGTGATCCGGCCAACCGGATTACTTGATCCTCAAATTGAGGTGAGACCAAGCAGCAATCAAATTGATGATCTGGTTGAGGAAATTCAGTTGCGGGTGGAAAGAGATGAGCGAACCCTGGTCACCACGCTTACAAAGCGAATGGCTGAGGAACTCGCGAAGTACCTCACCAGAATACAGGTGCGATGCAGGTATATTCATAGTGATGTGGATACGCTGGAACGCGTAGAAATTATGCAGGACCTGCGTAAAGGGCTGTTTGATGTACTTATTGGCGTAAATCTGCTCAGAGAAGGCCTTGATCTCCCGGAAGTCTCGCTGGTGGCCATCCTCGATGCAGATAAGGAAGGCTTTCTTCGGAGTAACCGTTCCCTGACCCAGACGGTCGGCAGGGCGGCAAGGCATTTAAATGGAAAAGCGATCATGTATGCCGATAAGATTACCGATAGTATGCAGAGGACCATTGATGAGACAAATTACAGACGGGAGAAGCAGACAGATTACAATTTAGAAAATAACATTACCCCAACCGCCATTAACAAAAGTCTGGCGAATGCGCTGGCTAAAAATTCGGTTTCTACCTACCACTTCATCAAGGAGGAGATTCGGGCAGCAGAACCCGATATGGATTATCTCACGGTAGAACAAAAAGAAAAACTGATCCGGGAAAAACGCAAAGCAATGGAGAAGGCAGCCAAGGAACTGGACTTTATGCAAGCTGCGAAGTTGCGGGATGAAATCAAAATCCTGCAGGAACAAACCTCATAACCTGCTCCGTAAAGGCTGAAAACAGTGATCTTATCTGATACTTTATATGTATTGCCTTAATATACTGATTGATAATAATATATGTAGCTTATTTAGACTCGTCTAAATCGATTTTAACCGTCGTTGTCGCGGGTATGTAGGGGATAAAGCATTGTATTTATTATTCTGATGCTTAAGATCAGATGTAGTCCCTTTTGCATTCTATTTGACAGAGGAAAGGTGAATTTTAGAGAATCGACGGACCGATAGATCACCCAAAAAAAATGCCCCTCAACCTATGAAAGCGATTTTCGCTTCGCGGCATCGGGGCACCTTAAACCAACCTGTTATAAAACTATCAGCGGCTGGTTGCGGTATGCCTGCGGCTGACGTGATCAAGGTTAACTACTTCCCTATTTCAATCAGCCTTTTTGGCTTTGGCAGGGCTTCCTCCTTTTTAGGCAGCGTTAGTTTGAGAACACCATCCGTGTAGGCGGCGTTAATTTGGTCTTCTGCCACTGATTCAGGTAGACTGAAAGACCTTTTAAATGAGGAGTAAGAAAACTCTCTGCGTGTAAAATTCTCCCTCGTTTGTTCACTGTCATGCTTCACTTCCGCAGAAATGGTCATTACGCTCTGGTCAACTTCTACATTGAAATCTTCCTTTTTCAATCCGGGAACGGCAAGCTCAACAGAAAAATCCTTTTCATTTTCCCTGATATTCACCGCCGGGACGGGCTGGGCATATTTTTCGATTCCCCCGAACCAATCAGGTTTAAAAAACTCATTCACGAATGATGGAAAAATTACATTATTTCTTTTTATAATACTCATGGCTTCTAATTTTATAAGTTAAACATATATGATTACAAGCACCGTAAAGTCAAATCCCATACCATTGGGCGAAACATGTCGTTTTGTCCTTCCGCTGGCGTGGATAGCAGACAAATTGTCACAATGATGGCTTGTTATGTGAAAGGCTGCTAATTATAATGTACCCTGAAGATATCGATAAGCACTTTGGGTGGTACAATTTTATCAGGGTACCGATGCATAACGGTCAGTACCTGTTCGATGGCCGAAGGTGGTAAACCCATGGCAAGCCCTACGTTGTGAAGTCTGCTAACTTCCAGCTGATGCTCTTCCTGATCCACATTCATCAATAGCACCAGGCGGTGAAATTGAAGGATGCGATCTGCCTGGGTTCGGGGGATTAGTCTCTTCACCTTTTTTTTAAAGAGGGAATCGAAGGTGGTGCGGTCGACCCCTAACTGGGCAGAAACACTTAAAAGGAATTCGTACTCTGCCTCTTTAATCGGATGATCCACCGTTGCGAAAGCGATCATCTCGGCCAGGATGCTTAATTTTTCTTCGTAGGTGCTCATAAGAATTTGAGGTTGGGGTTGCTCCTCAAAGCATTTCAAATATAACCAGAAAATTTTCAGTTTCGTATACAGCTTCGTAAAAGCACTTCCCCTGTCCAGCGCCTGAGAAATTTATAATACCTTGCAGAAAATCGGAAGATGACTAACAATGATATTCTTAAAAAGCTGAGAGTGGCCCTCAAATTAAGGGACGATGAGATTGTTGCCATTTTGGAACTGGTAGACTTTCGTATCTCCAAAGCGGAAATTGGAGCATTTTGCAGAAGTGAAGATCATCCGAAATATGTAAAATGTGGAGACCAGGTTCTGCGCAATTTCCTTAACGGCCTAGTAATACACCTGAGAGGTACCAGGGAAACAACCAAAGATCCCAGCGCAGTTCTTAAAAATGAAGCACCAAAAAAATCGCCCAAAGTACCTTATACCAAATATAAGATGGGGGATTTGGGTAAAGTGAAATACAAGAACAAAAAAAAGCCTGACACTCCCCCTAAAAAATGAGAAGTGTCAGGATTTTTCAGATATAAAAAGATGCCTAAGCCGTTATCCTTACCGGCACAGTGTAAAACCTCCCTTCCTTAAAATCCTTTAGAAGGACCTTAGTGTAATTCAGTCTAGACTTTAAGAAGTTGGCAAGTATGGGATCACTTGTTTGGACAGTGAGGATTACAATTTCCCGATTTTCATTAATTGTAAATTTTACATCGGCAATGAGATCCCTGCCGGTAACCACAAATGGATTCTCATACAGAAGACTACCAATTTGGGCGGAAAGAGATTTAGTGGATGGCCTTTCAGGCACATCGCTTGCCAGCATGGTACCCGCAAACAGCAGGGTAACCACCAGCAGGGGTGCATTGAATTTTTTCATGAGATTGTTCGTTTAAAATGATTTGATGATTGATGAAATGATGAATCGTTGATTACCAGAATAGACGCTTATTCATTGAGAATGTTTCATAAATACTCAATTTTAACAATTATTTATGCAAATCTAACTGTGCTTTATTGCGTATATGATAATAAAAAGTGCAGTGAAAGGTAAAGTGCGTATGACTGTCGGGATGAGCACTGTTATACCATCCCTGAAGCGCCGTTTTCAGGGGGGTGTGAGATGAAAATTTAAAATCCTGATGCCACCTTTAAGTGTGGTGTATTTATCCCAGCAATTCCTTAACCTTGTCCGCCGCCTCCTGGAACTGGACAGCCGAATGCACCGCAAGGCCGGAGGTATCAATAATTTCTTTTGCGAGTTCGGCGTTCGTTCCCTGTAATCTCACAATGATAGGGACTTTAATGGCATCGCCCATGTTCTTATAGGCATCAACCACTCCCTGAGCCACACGGTCACATCGAACTATTCCCCCAAAAATATTGATAAGAATCGCTTTTACCGCCGGATCTTTTAAGATGATTCTAAAAGCCTCCTCTACCCTTTTTGCGTCTGCCGTCCCGCCAACATCCAGGAAATTGGCAGGTTCCCCGCCTGCCATCTTAATCAGATCCATAGTCGCCATAGCCAAACCGGCTCCGTTCACCATGCAGCCAACATTCCCATCCAGATCCACATAATTCAGCCCCACGGCCCTGGCTTCAACTTCAATGGCATTTTCTTCCCTTAAATCCCGCATCTCTGCATATTGCTTTCGTCGGTAGAGCGAATTATCATCAATGGCTACCTTTGCATCCACAGCCATGATCTTATCATCCGAGGTCTTTAATACCGGGTTGATCTCGAACAAACTGGCATCGCTTTCTACATAGGCCTTATACAAAGAAGTAACAAAAACGATCATTTCCTTAAAAGCATTCCCGGCCAGCCCCAGATTGAAGGCAATCCTGCGTGCCTGAAAAGGCAATAAGCCTGTCGCGGGATCAATCTCCTCAGTAAAAATAAGATGTGGGGTCTTTTCTGCCACCTTTTCAATATCCATACCGCCTTCCGTAGAATACATGATCATGTTGCGCGCCTTCGCCCTGTTCAGAAGCACAGACATGTAAAATTCGCTGGTCTCACTTTTTCCGGGATAATAGACATCCTCCGCGATAAGTACTTTATGAACTTTTTTGCCTTTTGCAGAAGTCTGAGGGGTTATCAGATTCATACCAATAATGGAGCCGGCAAGCTCCTCCACTTCCTTAAGATTTTTGGCAAGCTTCACGCCACCGCCTTTTCCCCTTCCTCCTGCATGTATCTGCGCCTTTATAACGTGCCAGGCTGATCCTGTTTCTCTCGTGATCTGCTTGGCGGCATCCACGGCTTCCATGGCATTGTGTGCCACAAGACCGCGTTGGATACGCACCCCGAAGCTGGCCAGTATTTCTTTTCCCTGATACTCGTGAAGATTCATAAAAGATCGGTTCTTAAGTTCTACGGCAAAAATAGGAAACACCATCCATTTACACTAATGAATTGAGCAATCCGCTCAGGAATGAAATAGAATGTTCTTTTCTGCCGCCCGGGTGTGCCGTCTGCTTAGGATTTGTACCAGCAATATCCATGGTGTCCGCAACGAAGCAATCCAATCAGCCATGACATACCATGAACCACCCACTATAATTTGAAATCTTTGAAATCCAGGGGATCATAATTCCTGTAATGCCCATTCAAATCTATGAGCTCCTTGGTCCTGTTGACCTCTTTCAGGACCTGAATGGTTGCTCGCAGGTGGATCTTAATGAAACGGAGTCGTTCACTCTCCCTTGACAACTGAAGCAGCTCATATTCCTGTTCAAAGGACAGGCCCATTTTATGCGCGAGAAGGTAGCTGTTGAATAATTCTATGGGAATCTGAGTAAAAGGCACCTCCATAAGCCGGTATAAGTCCTCCAATAGGCCAAACACTTCCTTTTTGTCTTCTATATCTCCGTCATTGATATTGTCCATTATCTGAACGATTCCTCCCGCGTACATTTTTCCTTCCATTTTGTTGTCAAAGGTGAGCACCCTGAAGACCTGCCGTGCAACACATACAATATCCATAGTACCATCTTGATAGCTGGTAACTATATCCATTAGCTGCACTTCCACTCCGTAGGAGATATGATCATTTATATATACTGGGATTCCAAAAGTGATTTTCTGTGATCTGCAATCGTGAATCAACTGCTTGTAACGGTCTTCAAAAATATGCAGGGGTACCTTCTCGCCTGGAAAGAAAACCGATTGTAATGGAAACAAAGGTAACTTCATGACTTATTTTTTTTAAAAATACAAAGGTCCAGGCGGATGGCAAACCTGAATTTTCAATTTGTTATAAATATCACTTTTTGTTGTATTTAATTAATACTAAGGGTTTTTTTTGTCCGGGTAGGAAAGGAAACATAGCTTTGCCCAAAAATATGCAGATGAATCGAACGGATTTATTACAGATAGCCAAAAAATTCGGGGATCCGGTCTATGTATACGACTCAGAAAAGATTATTTCCCAGTTCAATCGTTTGACAGATGCCTTTCAGGGGGTCAAAAAGCTAAAACTGAATTATGCGGCGAAAGCCCTTTCAAATATCAGCATCCTTCGTCTGATGAATACGCTCGGTACAGGACTTGACACCGTTTCCATTCAGGAAGTGCAAATAGGTCTTCTCGCCGGATTTGAACCGGAATCTATCATATTTACACCGAATGGCGTATCATTGGAGGAAATAGAGAAGGCTTCCGCACTCGGTGTTCGAATAAATATCGACAATTTATCGATCCTTGAACAATTTGGCAACAAGCATCCGGATATTCCTGTATGTATCCGTATTAATCCTCATGTGATGGCCGGAGGAAATACCAAAATATCTGTAGGTCACATCGATTCCAAATTTGGCATCAGCATTCATCAGATCCCCCATTTATTGCGCATTGTTGAGCTTACAAAGATGAACATCAATGGAATTCATATGCATACAGGCAGTGATATTCTCGATATTGATGTTTTCCTGTACGCATCAGAAATTCTGTTCGAAACTGCCCGGCACTTCCACAACCTTGATTTTATTGATTTTGGAAGTGGTTTTAAAGTACCTTACAAAGCAGGTGACATACAGACCAATATTGAAGAGTTGGGTGAAAAACTAAGCGGGAAATTCAATGAATTCTGTAAAAGCTATGGGAAGGAACTGACGCTGGCCTTTGAGCCGGGAAAATTTCTGGTAAGCGAAGCCGGATATTTTCTGGCCAAGGTAAATGTAGTAAAACAAACTACCTCCACTGTATTTGCAAGTGTGGATTCCGGTTTTAATCACCTGATCCGTCCTATGTTATATGGTGCTACCCATGACATCATCAATCTTTCAAACCCTGAAGGTAGGGAACGCTATTATTCCGTAGTGGGTTATATCTGTGAAACGGATACTTTTGGAAGCAATAGAAGGATCAATGAAATTTCAGAAGGAGATATCCTTTGTTTCCGCAATGCCGGCGCCTACTGCTTTACCATGGCCAGCAATTATAATTCCAGATACAGGCCTCCGGAAGTTTTATGGCACCAGGGAAAGGCACATCTTATCAGGGAAAGGGAGACATTTGAAGATCTTATCCGGTCCCAGATTGATATAAAAGCCATTTTAGAAACCAGGAAAGAAAAAGCAGAGGTCAAATAGACCTCAGCACCCTTCCGGTATACTAATCTGTTCATTCCTCCGTTAATTTTGGTATAGTTCTTGGACTACGTCCTCTGCGAAGTATGAAACCAACAGGCACTTTTTTAAAGACATTCATTTTACTTCTCCCGATCTTCATGATTTCCGGGGTTATGGCCCAGGAAGTTCAATGGATGAGCTGGGATGAGGCAGTTGCACGGTCCGTTGAGGACAAGTCACCAAAAAAAATATTTGTAGATGTTTACACGGATTGGTGCGGCTGGTGTAAAAAAATGGATAAGGACACATTTCAGAATGCTGAAGTGGCCGCTTATATGGCAGATACTTTTTATATGGTTAAATTTGATGGAGAAGGGAAGCATCCTATCGATTTTAAGGGTAAAACCTATAAATTCATACCCTCCGGAAGAAGTGGATATCATGAGCTTGCTGCCGCGCTGATGCAAGGGAGGTTAAGCTATCCGACGGTTATTTTTCTTGACGAGCAATTTAATATGCTTTCTCCAGTACCGGGATATCAGAAACCGGAACCTTTCCTGAATATTGCCCGATATTTTGGTGATAATATTTTCAAAAATACCGACTGGAAGACCTATTCCGGCGGAGGCAACTAACCTTCGCACTTTTCATCAAACTCCGCTTCCCCCATTGGAAATTAAGGGTAGTTCCTGTTCGGTAATTTCTGAAAGCGTAAGTTCCGCACCCTTCCGGAAGATATCCGACATCCCCTGACCTTATTTGCCTCATTTCTATCAAAAACGAGTTGCCTGAAGAACCAGGTATCACTTCTGAATACATCTTTTCCAACAGCTTCAAGTTCAATATCACTGTGGCGGTGATGACGGGCAATGAGTTTGCCATCTATTTCAAGAATCCGATATTCTGTCCCCAGTTCATCGCTGTAATAATTTCCCGGGTATGCTGCAAGTTCACCCGGAGTCAATGTAAATTCTGCTACCCGGTGTGCATCCATTACTTCCCCACCTTGGGCGAGCTGCATAAGTCGTGAATGGCCATTCGGTTCAGGCAGGAAAGAGATCACCGCTTCCGTTCCGTCAACCACAAATTCTGCATCTGAAAGAGGTATAAGCGCCATGACTGCCTGTCCCGATACCCGGGCAGACAAGATGCCTTTTCCAATGGTAATGGTGATAAATAAATCAGGCTCCAACTCATAAGTGCCTACATAGGTTTCCAGGACTTTCTGATCCGGTACCAAGGGAATTGCACGGTTGGAAACCGAGGCTAAAGGCATGTTTCCAGCAGGAGTTACCTGGAATGCGAATAAGATATCAGCCACCTTGTGAGCCATCCCTGCCGCATCAAATTCAGCGGCGTTGCTCAGCAGCGCAATACTTACATCCTGCTCAGGATATCGCCCAAAGTAACTTCTGTAGCCGGCATCGGCGCCACCGTGCTGAATTTCTTGTAAACCATTGTATTTGCCGGTAAATTGCCCGAGAGCTGAAGAAATACGCGTCCCGTTATTTAATCTCGCCGGGGTGTTCATTTCATTGATCATTTCTATATCCCCTACCTTCGGGATTCTGAAATTCAAAGCCCAGTGGCTTATGTCCTCTGCAGTCGTCATCAGACTTGTGGCACCCACTGTAGCGTAATTCAATACGCTTTTTTTATATCCGGTGCTATCCAGGTAATAGGAATATGCCCGGTTTTTAATCAATTTTTCATGATCATCATAAAAAGAGGTATGATTCATGCGAAGCGGTTCAAAAATATGCTTTCGTGTAAATTCTGCAAAACTGATACCGCTTACCCTGGCAACCACTTCCGCCAGCAGCGTAAAGCCGGTATTACAATATAAATACTCCTCGCCGGGCTTAAAATTAAGTTCTCTTTGCAGGCTCATCATTTTTAGAATCTGTTCCCGGGTAATGACATCATCAAGCCGCCACCCGGCCAGGGCCATCAGATTCCATTGATCCCGGAGGCCACTGGTATGACTGGCCAGATGTCGCAAGGTGATTTTATCACCAAAATCAGGTAATGAAGGCAGGTAGCTGCGAACGTCATCATCAAGGGTCAGTTTCCCTTCCTTCTCCAGAAGCAGCAGGGCAAAAATCGTAAATTGCTTAGAGACTGAAGCAATATGAAAAATGGTTTCCGGAGTGATAGGGATCCCGTACTCCAGATTGGCCATTCCAAATCCCTTCTTATAAATAACCAATCCTTTGCTGATGACAGCTACCGCCACTCCGGGGTTCTCCTTATTATCCCAAGGCAAGAAAAGAGCGTCCAGCCGATCGGTAAGACCTGCAATTTCCGGAACTTTTTTATGTAGCAGTACTTCATAATTTCCGGAAGTTTGCCGAACTTCTCTTAACGTTAATTCTATCGAAGGAAAACCTGATGCCGCAGAAGTGAGGGGGATGAACTCAGGGTCAAATCTACCATTAAGACGATTAAATTTCTTTAATCGGTTCCCATTGGAATCCAACGATGGCGACTTCAGACCAATCCCTTTCTGCTCAAGGCGAAACTGAGCTGTCTCACCTTCATTCAGCCAAATTGTATATGGATGCTTTTGAGCATCTTTAATAGCGGCCCGGATAATTTTCCTACGGTTGTTCAGTGTTCCTATTTCCGTTTGAGCCACTGATGTACTGGGAATGCAGAACAAATACATAAGGAGCGCTCCAAATTGAATACAGCCATTCATAGTCTGGTGACTTTTTTACTTAAATGGGAGAGGAAGATATAAACCCCACCTCCATTTAAATGTAGTCAAAATGTTGCTACATTCCGGATTTGCCAACCATCGCCCATCAGGCAGGTTTTATTTGACAGCATTGCGCTATCTGCTGTAATTCGGAGATTCGTTGGTGATGGTGACATCATGAGGATGTCCTTCAGCTATCCCGCTGGAAGTGATTTTTATAAATCGGCCATGCTCTTTTAAGCTGGCAATATCTGCGGCACCGCAATATCCCATTCCGGCCCTTAGCCCACCCACAAACTGGTGGATACTTTCAAACAGATCTCCTTTATAAGGCACGCGTCCGACAATTCCCTCTGGTACCAATTTCTTGATATCGTCCTCCACATCCTGAAAATAGCGGTCTTTACTTCCCTCCTTCATGGCTTCCACAGAACCCATTCCGCGGTACGATTTAAATTTTCGCCCTTCATAAATGATCGTTTCGCCGGGAGACTCCCTGGTGCCTGCAAGCAGTGATCCCAGCATGACGCTGTCTGCCCCGGCGGCGATTGCCTTTGGAATATCTCCGGTATACCGTATCCCGCCGTCAGCGATGACCGGCACACCGCTGCCCTTTATGGCGGCCGCCACCTCAAGTACTGCTGAAAATTGTGGAAAACCGACGCCAGCCACGACTCTGGTAGTACAGATCGATCCGGGCCCAATTCCGACCTTTACGGCATCTGCCCCGGCATCAACCAGGTATCTGGCGGCCTCTCCTGTAGCAATATTTCCTACAACAATATCCAGACCAGGGAAGGTATCCTTTACTTTTCTCAACAACATTGCCACGCTTTTGGTATGCCCATGCGCGGTATCTATAACAACCGCATCAACCCCAGCTTTGACCAGAGCATCGGCTCTTTCGAGGGCATCAGGAGTAACTCCGATGGCCGCGGCGACACGCAACCTGCCATACATATCCTTATTGGCAATTGGTTTTTGGGAGAGTTTTGTAATATCCCTGAAGGTAATCAGGCCCACCAGTACATTGTTAATGTTGACCACCGGAAGTTTTTCTATTTTGTTCTGCTGAAGTATCCCTTCTGCTTGTTCCAGGGAAGTACCTTCTGCAACTGTTACGAGATTTTCCGAGGTCATTACCTCGGAAATGGGGCGGTTATTGTTCTTCTCAAAACGCAGATCCCTGTTGGTGACGATGCCGATCAGTTTTTTATCGGAATCCACGATTGGAATACCTCCAATACTGAATTCTTTCATGCTGGCCTTCGCATGACGGACCAGTGAGTTGAGGGGGAGTGTCACTGGATCTATGATCATTCCACTCTCGGCGCGTTTTACTTTCCTCACCTTGGTGGCCTGCTGTTCAATCCCCATGTTCTTATGCAATACCCCTATACCACCCTCCTGTGCTATAGCAATGGCCATTTGTGACTCTGTTACCGTGTCCATGGCGGCCGAGACTATTGGTACAT
Source organism: Zeaxanthinibacter sp. (assembly GCA_041743425.1). Classification (GTDB taxonomy): domain Bacteria; phylum Bacteroidota; class Bacteroidia; order Flavobacteriales; family Flavobacteriaceae; genus JTS-RE37. The sequence continues at coordinate 90,919 of JBGTMS010000103.1, forward strand.
TAAGACGAATGTTTCGGGTAAACCTGGTTTGAATATTTACTTCCCTGGGAAGAATTTCAGAATAGGCAGGAACAAGGAGTACATCATCATACGTAAGACCTTCTCCAAGAATTTTATTTAGGTGGGCTTCCATCGCAATTAAGGATTAATTGCGTGCAAATATAGGTATTTTAATGCACACGCAGCACCACTTAATTATCTGATTTTTTTAAGTTTAACTGAAAATTACCTGCCAACGCAGGCCGGAGGAAGCAGTGTTATCCGTAGTTCTATGTCGCCCCCTCCGAATATTGCAGGTCCGCTTTGCAGCTGAGCCATCTGTCAGAGATACCTTTCTTATCTACTATAATTCGGCCACTTGCTAGCTATATTTGGCAAAGACCGAGGACGCTTCGTCGTATGCCGTATTAAATTCACCGGGCGAAATGGTCGTGGGCTGGTCCATTTCTTTTAGATAACGAAGTATATTCTCGGTTGGCATATTTCCTGTGAGTTCGTCTTTGGCCATAGGACAGCCACCGAAGCCCTGGATGGCCCCGTCAAACCTTCTGCATCCCGCAGTGAATGCTGCATCCATCTTTTCGTGCCATTTCTGAGGTGTTGTATGAAGGTGAGCACCAAACTCAATATCAGGGTAAGCAGGGATTAAATGGGTAAACAGATAGCTGATAACCTCAGGAGTAGAACTTCCAATAGTATCCGACAGCGACAAAATCCGAACGCCCATGGATGCCAGTTTTTCTGTCCATTCGCCGACCACCGACACATCCCACGGATCCCCGTAAGGATTTCCAAACCCCATGGAAATATAGGTGACCACTTCCTTCCCGGCATCCTGAGCAAGTAAAAGTATATCACGGAGAAGTTCCGTGGACTCAGCGATGGTCTTATGAGTATTTCTCATCTGAAAATTTTCCGAGATAGAAAAAGGGTAACCCAGGTAATGGATATGTTTCAGCGAAATGGCATCCTGGGCGCCCCGAAGATTAGCTACTATGGCCAGAAGTTTGCTTCTGGATCCTGAAAGGTTCAGCTGGGAGAGGACTTCCGCTGAATCAGCCATTTGCGGGATGGCTCTGGGAGACACAAAACTTCCGAAATCAATGGTTTCGAATCCGCATTTCAGTAGGCTTTGAAGGTATCTGACTTTAACCGCTGTCGGAATAAACACCCTGATACCCTGCATGGCATCTCTCGGACATTCAATGATTTTAATTTTGTCAGACATCCTTTAGAGCATTGACAAATTCTTTTGTTTCAGCCTGCGATTTGCAATGTAAAATTACCACTATTTATCTGATATCAGCAGATAGATGCCAATACCCGCGAAGACAAGTACCTGGAACCATTTCAACGCTTTTGCGATTCCCGCGGACCGCAGATACCCGGAAATAGCCGCGGATAAAATCGCGATTAACGAAAAAATAATCGCGGTTATCATCATAAATATGAAGCCGAGGACAAAAAATTGTACAACGGTTGATATCTCCCTGCTGAAAAGAAATCCCGGGAAAAAAGCAAGAAAAAAAATGGCCACCTTTGGATTTAGCACATTCATTATAAAGCCTTGTCTTAATAAGGTCAAGGGAGTTCTTTTTAAAGATCTGCTATCTTCAAGGCTTAGGGTTGATGGGCTTCGGGTTACACGGTAAGCGAGGTAAAAAAGATAGAGTGCTCCGAACAATTTAATGACAAAGAAAAGGTGCTTACTTTCATTGATGATTGCTGAGACCCCGAAAGCAAGCAGTGAAGTATGCACCAGGCAACCAGCAACAAGCCCCGCGGTGGTTGCCAAACCAGCTTTTTTTCCATTTACTATACTCAGTGAAAGCACTAACAGATTATCGGGTCCCGGGGAGAGGGTCAGGGCTGTAGTGGCCAGTATAAAAGCTGCAAGTATTTCCAAATTCATATCGGTTCCAAATGGGTTCTCGGATACTGGGGGTAAAAATAAACTGTTTCCTTTACATGACCGATTGAATCCTTTAAAGATGGTGTCTTTTTCATATCTTACGGAAATTTTTAATTATGACCCTGGCAAGAATCGCCACCCTCCTTTTGGTGGCAACTATCGCAGTAAGTTTTACAAAGGCAGATATGGATCAGTCGCAGCGTACAAAGCAAAAAAACAGGAGTACTCAGGAAGACAGTCTGTTGAGACATGTGGTGCTATTTAAATTTAAGGAAGATTCCCCTTCTCAGGCTATCGAGGAAATAAAAAATGCATTTAGCAAGTTACCATCTAATATCCCAGAGGTTTACGCTTATGAATGGGGGCTCAATAATAGTCCTGAAGGTCTGAACAAAGACTTTACGCATTGTTTTCTGGTCACCTTTAAGAGCGAGGAGGATAGGGCCGTATACCTTCCTCATCCTGATCACATGGCCTTCGTAGAACTGCTCAAACCCCACCTGGCCGACGTTCTGGTCGTCGATTACTGGAGTAAATAGGCCTGCAGTCCCGCCGAATACCAAAGTGAGAAGATACATTTTAAGAAATCGGAGGTTTACTGTTTTCTTTCATTAAAATGGCCTTATTGATCCTTCGAACAAGGCCGGGACCTTCATATACAAAGCCGGTCCATAGTTGGATCAGATCGGCTCCGGCCCCAAGTTTTTCCATAGCATCTTCAGGGGAATGAATACCACCCACCCCTATGATTGGAAAGGCTTTATTGCTCTTTTCTGCCAAAAATCGAATCACCTCAGTACTCCGGTTTTTCAGCGGAATACCGCTCAGGCCACCACTTTCTTTGGAAAGCAGGGTATTTCCATGTAACTCAGACCTGGAAATTGTTGTATTCGTAGCAATAACGCCATCGGTTCCGGTAGAAGCGATGATATCGATTATATCCAGTAACTGTTCTTCGGACAGATCGGGGGATATTTTCAGGAGAATGGGTTTTTCCCTCATTTTCCGGGCCGCAGCGAGCAGTCTGCTCTCCTTTTTAAGGGCTTGAAGCAATTCTGACAGTGGCTCCTTTTCCTGAAGTTCCCTAAGTCCGGGGGTGTTTGGAGAGCTGACATTGATCACAAAATAGTCGACATGGTCATACAACGCCCGCAGGCATTTCAGGTAATCATCCAGGGCTCCGTTATTTGGCGTTGTTTTATTCTTGCCGATATTTCCTCCGACCAGGACCCGGTGACTTTTTCTAAGATTTTCAACGGCTAAGGAAACGCCCTTATTATTAAAGCCCATTCTGTTGATGATGGCATGGTCCTGGCGAAGACGAAACAGTCTCGGCCGGGCGTTTCCTGCCTGAGGTTCAGGGGTGACGGTACCTATCTCGATAAAACCAAAGCCAAAATCGGAGAGTTCATTGAACAACGCAGCATTCTTGTCAAATCCGGCGGCAAGTCCCACCGGATTCTCGAATCGTAAACCAAAAACCTCCTTTTGCAGTGCCGGGTGCCGCATGAAGTAATACTTCCGAACGAGCCTGCCGATCCCCAAAACGGAAAGGATACGAATAAGGGTAAAGGAAAAATGGTGTACTTTTTCGGCTTCGAACAGGAAGAGCAGAGGCCGGATCAGGAACTTGTACATTGCTTTTAAAGAAGTTTTGGCAAAAGTACGAACTTCGATGGGGAATAGTGCCGGGATTAGAATATCATGCTTCGCGGGCCGGACTTATTCCGGGTCGGACGATTCGTCAGAAGACAAGATCGGGGTGAGCGGTTTCCGGAGGGCCTCAGCACAGAGTTCTACATACCGCTGGTATTGCTTTTCATTGAAGATTCCAAGAACCCTTCGGTCATAGTTGAGGGAAAGGTGGATCAGGCGGTCTTTTAAGACCTTGTATTTTTCAGCTAATGTCAGCATTTCCTCCTGATTAGACTGAGGATGGGTATCGAACAGGACCTTGATCTCATCTTCTATCAGTTTACTTTCCATTCCAAGCTCCCCGATCCAAACTTCCATTTGCTGAAGCTGGGATGCATTTAGCTGAAATACATCCGTGATGACCTGAGTGTCCTTTCCTCCTACCCCGAGTGTACAATGCTCCATTTGAGCCGGGGCTGAAAGGGTGCCGCAGAATAAAATCACTACTAGAAGATAAAATGTCCTGGTAACCATTGGATACTGATGAATTTTGTAATTAAAATACCAAGTATATAAACTGTATTTTTAGCTAAAAATTATATGGATGCAGCAGATTATAGATAGATTTATAAGTTATGTGACCATAGATACCCAAAGTGATCCGGGTTCCCCCGACACTCCGAGTACCAACAAACAGTGGGATCTCGCCAAAAAACTTAGCGATGAGCTCCTTAAAATGGGGTTGGAAGAAGTGACACTGGACGAAAAGTCCTATGTGATGGCAAGCCTGCCGGCCAATGTCCCCGGTGATATCCCGACCATCGGATTTATAGCGCATTTTGATACTTCTCCGGACTATTCGGGAAAAGGGGTATCTCCAAGAGTGGTTGAGCACTATGACGGAAATCAGATCATTCTTAAGCAGGAACCTGAAATAATTCTATCTCCCGATTATTTTCCCGAGTTACAACAATACAAAGGCCAAACCCTCATTGTTACGGATGGCACTACCTTGCTGGGCGCAGATGATAAGGCGGGAATTACGGAAATTATGGAGGCGATGCTCTACTTAAAGAACCATCCCGAAATTGCACATGGGCGCATCCGTATCTGTTTTACCCCTGACGAGGAAATTGGTCGTGGAGCCCACCATTTTGACGTAGAGAAATTCGGTGCATCATGGGCCTATACCATGGATGGAGGGGCTGTCGGGGAATTGGAATATGAAAATTTCAATGCTGCCTCTGCAAAAGTGACTATTCAGGGACGAGGCGTACACCCGGGTCATGCAAAGGGAAAGATGGTTAATGCAATCAATGTATTATACGACTTTATGTCCCGCATGCCGCGAAGTGAAGTCCCTGAAAAAACCTGGCGAAGGGAGGGATTTTTCCATGTCCACCATGTGCGGGGAGAAATCGAAACAGCCGGAATGGAACTGATTATCCGGGACCATGACCAAAAGCGGTTTGAAACCAGAAAAGAATTGTTAACCGCCATAGCAGGTGATCTGACAATAGAATACGGCGAAATCATCACCCTCGAAATTCATGACCAATACTACAATATGAAGGAAAAAGTAGTTCCCGTCTTTCATATTGTAGAAATAGCTGCGGAGGCGATGAAGGCAGTTGGCATTGAACCTGTCGTTCAACCAATTCGTGGTGGTACGGATGGTTCTCAGCTGAGTTTTAAGGGACTACCATGTCCAAATATCTTTGCCGGGGGACATAATTTTCACGGAAAATATGAATTTATTGCTGCGGAAAGTATGGAGAAAGCTGTGGAAGTTATTGTAAAAATTTGCGAAATTACCGCGGAGAAATATCGATGAACATGACCTCTGACAAAAAAATTGAAGCCTATTTTGCCCTGGAACACCCCTTACGGGAAGCCATCTGCGTCCTGCGGGAAATTGCCGGGAAAACATCGGCCGTGGTCACCTTTAAATGGGGAGTTCCTGTTTATACCATCAACAACAAGAATATTTTCGCCATCCTGCGATTTAAATCCCATTTTGTCATTTGGTTTTATAACGGGGTCTACCTGACAGATCCTAAGAAAGTGCTTGAAAACGCTCAGGACGGCAAGACCAAGGCCATGCGTCACTGGAAATTCTACCGGGAAATTGAGATTGATCGGGCCGGGGTCCTCGCGTATTTCGAAGAAGCTATTGAAAATCAGGTAAAAGGAAGGGAATGGAAGCCGGAGAGGAAATCAAAAGCGATGGTACCACCTCCGATGCTTTCGCTGGCTCTTGATCAAAATCAAGCAATAAAAGAGGCTTTCGACAAGCTGACTTCTTATAAAAAAAGGGAGTATTGTGAATTTATTTCAGAGGCCAAATTAGCAAAAACAAGAAAATCCCGTCTGGAAAAGATACTCCCAATGATTTCGAAGGGAGTGGGTCTTAACGATAAGTACAAAACCTGAGCAGTCGGATTGCTGTCATCCCAGGCCCGGTTATATCACATACCGATTCAGGCTGGTAACTCCCAACCGTTATGATAGGAGGCTTCCAGAAATTTGTTTGCCTGCCCGTCAGTGAATTTACCCGCCTGGGCATCCCAGTACAAACGGTTCCCGGCTTTGTAAGCTACATTGCCCATATGTGATACCAGAGCCGCATCAAATCCAATTTTTATCGGCGCATGCAGGCCTTTGGAATCCCGGCTTTTCACCGCATCTATGAAATTCCGGGTGTGTAGGTCCAGGCCGTTCCCCTGGTTTTGCTGTAGTGGTAAAGGATCCATTTTCGGGATTCCCTGCTTTCCCCAGCCCTGAAATTCATTTTCAGGGATTACTTCCCACCCATTTCTATCCAGAACTAGTGTTCCGTTGTTTCCAATAAAAGCGACCCCATGATTTCGACCATAGTTGCCACCATCTATGCCGGTAGCATGTTCCCAGAGAATGGAAAATCCATCAAATTCAAAGACCGTCTGAAGGGTATCAGGTGTTTCGGAGGCATCATCCGGATAGGCGAACTTCCCGCCAAGTGCCATCACCGATTTCGGAGTGGAGGCTTTCATACCATAAAGGGCATAGTCGATCATATGGACTCCCCAATCCGTCATCAGGCCTCCGGCATAATCCCAGAACCACCGAAAATTAAAATGAAAGCGGTTAGAATTGAATGGCCTCTGGGGAGCCGGACCCAACCACATTTTGTAATCTACCCCCTCAGGCGCGGTACTGTCAGCTTGCACGTCAACCGGTTTCATCCATCCCTGGTATGCCCATGCCTTGGCCAGCCGGATAGGCCCCAGTTTCCCGGAATGCACAAAATTAATTGCATCCACAAAATGTGGTTGGCTTCGCTGCCATTGGCCAATTTGAACCATTCGGTCGCTGTTCCCAACAGTGTTAAGCATGACACGGCATTCCTGGATGGAATTGGCGATTGGCTTTTCACAATAAACATCTTTCCCGGCCTGCATTGCATCGATTAACTGAAGGCAATGCCAGTGATCGGGGGTGCCGATTATAACAACATCGATATCCTTATTCTCAAGTAATTCTCTGTAATCTACATACCATTTTGGCTTTTTCAAACCCGCCTTCTCTATTTCGGCAGTCTGCCGTGCCAGCACGCGCTCGTCGACATCACACAGAGCCACCAAAGTCACTTCACTCATTTTCAGGAAGGAGGTTAGATCTGAGAAACCCATGCCATTGCATCCGATTAACCCGACATTAATTCTATCATTCGGACTTACCCTGCGGCGCATAGACGCAAGCAGTTCAACCGGGAACAGGAAAGTGGCACCGGAACCAAGAAGTGCCAGGGAACCGTGTTTTAAAAATTTTCTTCTGTGCGTTTTCATTACATGAACAAGTTAGGCCCTATGAATATAAGTAATTTATCCCTAAGATCTGTTCAAAAAAAATACCGCCGGTGGCGGTATTTTATAAGGCATAGGCAGTGATTGCGCTATTTTTCTTTGGAGACATTGAGTTTTCTGCTCATCTCCATGGATATGGCTGATCTGTCAAATTTTAACCTTCCTGCCATGGTTTCAATGATACATGAAAAATCAGTGTCATTGAGTTCTACAACTTTTCCATGGAGTCCGCTTTTGGTAATGATACGGTCTCCTTTCTTTAATTCATGGGCGAATTTCTTCTCATCCTTCTGCCGCTTCATTTGCGGACGGATCATGAAAAAGTAAGCTACCACAAAAATCAGTAGCATTGGTAGAAACTGGCTGATATTCTCCATTCTGGATGTTGGCTTATTGTTTTACCGGACCAAGGGCTGCGGAAGAATTACCTTCCTTGGCATTTACAAATGCCATAATGCGAAGCATTTCCGTACCTTTTTCGGTATTCGCTGTAACAGTAATGCTTTTGGTTACCTGATTTTGTCCGGACCCGTTAAATTTGACAACCATCTCACCTGAATCTCCGGGAGCGATGGGAGTATTCTTCGGATATTCAGGAATGGTACACCCACAGCTGCTGGTGGCATTCGTGATGATCAGAGGCGCATTGCCAGTATTGGTAAATTTAAAACTGGTTTCCTGAGGCACTCCCTGCTCTATAGTTCCAAAATCGTGTTCCTGTTTTTCAAAAGTCATCACAGGAAGGTTTTTAGCGGCGACATCCCTATCTGCGGCCACCTCAACCTTAGATGTATCGATTTTACTTGAAGCTTTTTCCTTGCAGGCGGTAAAACCTAGAAGGGAGGCGACGCATAATGCAATACCTATTTTTTTCATTGTTACGGATTTTTTATATTTCGCAGCAAAATTAAGGAATATTCTTTTACAATAAACCTCGTCCCATTTTTTTAAGTTTACCGTCTGCCCTGTACTCCCTCACCAGCTTATCAAGGATTCCGTTGATAAAAATACTGCTTTTCGGGGTAGAATATTCCTTGGCAATTTCCAGGTATTCATTGATAGTCACCCGCTCAGGAATGGATGGAAAATCAAGTAATTCACAAATCGCCATTTTTAATAAAATCGCGTCGATATCTGCGATCCTGTCTTTATCCCAGTTCGGAGTTTTGCCTTCAATCTCCCTGACAAGCGATTCATTTTTCAACAATGTTTTTCTTAGCAGTTCACGTGCAAAATCCATATCTTCATTGTCTTTCAGGAGCCTGGGCAGAAAAAAGGACTCGTGCTGGTCTTCTTTCAACTTCATCAATTGTTTGAGGATAAATGTATTTACCAGTGGCAGATCATCTACCCATGTAAGTTTATCGTCCTCAAAATATTCATAGATTTTTTCATTAGGAGCTACCACCTCCTTAAAAATTTCCATTATAAAATTCTTGTCCTGTTCATAAGTGCCCCCCGGGACGGCCATATAGGATTCATAATGCGCACTGGAAGTAATATCCTTGTAGACCAGTCTGACATATTCCTCATTGAGGTACCAATTTCTCAATTTTCGTTTTTCCAGCTCCCTGGTTAAATTACCATTATTGACAATCTGCAGTAATACCTTGTTCTGAATGAATTTCTCCTGATCAGGAAAGCTGTCTGATGAAGTTGCAAGATATTTTCTTGATGAAATAATCACTTGCTTGCCGGCCATTTCGTGCACCTCCCTGAGAAGGCTGAGGATAAGAAGGTAGAGGATATAGGTATTTTCTATACTTGCTTTTAAAAATTTCTCCTGTTTTTCAAGTGTATCGTCCCGGGAATGGGTCAGGGCATAAACGCACTGCATCACTTTCATTCGGATATGCCTTCTTGTAAGCATTTTAAAAGAACCTTAAAGTTGATAGATATTGCGTGGCAAAAATAATACTATATTTTAGAAAGATTCGCCTTCTTCATGTCTTTCTTAGACGAAGCTCTCAAGAGCTGACATCATTTACACTAGAATCAAAGTGCTTCCGCCATTTAGAAGTCCGCGCGTCAGGTATGAAGGATTTGAATTCCATCCGTACTTACTCCCGGATAAGTGGAAAGAGGCTGCTCAGTTTCTCCCTTCGATTTGCAATCAATCTGCTATCTTTGCCTCCGGACCTTAAAATAGATCCATTATCAGATTGATTTCATGAAGGAACTGAAACACCTCAACAAATACTTTAAAAAATACTGGTCAAAACTTCTCATCGGGATTATTATTACCATTATTGCCAGGATCTTTCAGTTGATCATGCCTTCTTATGTAAAAAAATCTATCGAGGTCGTCGAGGGCTACGTGGCCAATCAAATTGACCAACCTGCCGCCCGTGACCTCCTTCTGGAATACATCGTGATCATTATCGGGGCTGCACTGTTATCAGGGTTTTTTACCTTTCTTATGCGTCAGACCATTATCAACGTTTCCAGATATATTGAATTCGATCTTAAAAATGAAATATTTGATCATTATCAGTTCCTGAATCTCAACTTTTACAAAAAAAACCGCACAGGCGACCTGATGAACAGGATCAGTGAGGATGTGAGCCAGGTTCGTCAATATGCTGGTCCGGCCATCATGTATGGTATTCAGACATTAACCTTGTTTTTCTGCCTGATCCCGCTCATGTTTATAAAGGCCCCGACCATTGCATTCTATTCCCTGCTGCCGTTGCCTGTTCTTTCAGTGCTTATTTATATGATCAGTAAAATCATACATCGCAGAAGTACCAGGGTTCAGCAATTCCTTTCCACCCTTTCCGCATTTGCCCAGGAAACTTTCTCTGGGATCTCTGTCATAAAGGCCTATGTCCTTGAGCCCCGGATACAGATGGAGGTGCAGACGCTGGCATTGGAAGGCAAAGAGAAAAGTGTTTCGCTGGCAAAGGTTGATGCCTGGTTCTTCCCCTTGATGATCCTGCTAATCGGGATCAGCAACATTTTTGTGATCTATGTTGGAGGCAGGCAATATATCAACGGTGAGATCGATTCGGTGGGAACCATTGCGGAATTCATTCTCTATGTAAATATGCTGACCTGGCCAGTGGCCATTGTCGGCTGGCTTACCTCGCTGGTCCAGCGGGCAGAGGCTTCGCAAAAACGAATTAACGAATTTCTGCAGGAGCAACCCGGTATTAAGAATGAAGTGACCCAAACTACACCGATACAAGGTAAGATCGAATTTAAAAATGTAAGATTTATATATGAAGATACCGATATCGTCGCCTTAAACGGGATTTCCTTTACGATTGAAGAAGGACAAACCGTGGCCTTCATTGGTAAAACGGGATCGGGAAAATCTACCATTCTGGACCTGGTTGCCCGGTTATATGATGTTACAGAGGGTGTACTGCTAATCGATGATACGCCCATTCATCAATTAAATCTCAATAGCCTTCGATCATCCATTGGGGCTGTACCCCAGGATGCTTTCCTTTTTTCTGATACTATAAGGAATAACATAAAATTCGGAAAGGAGGATGCCACGGAGGACGAGATTCTGACAGTTGCGAAAATGGCGGTGGTACACGACAATATTACCGGCTTTGCCAACGGGTACGATACCATCCTGGGAGAAAGGGGGATTACCTTGAGTGGCGGGCAAAAACAGCGTGTTTCCATAGCCAGGGCATTATTGAAGGATCCGGAGATCTATCTTTTTGATGACTGCCTCTCTGCAGTGGATACTGAAACAGAGGAGGCCATTCTCACAAATCTCAAGAAGGCGTCAAGGAACAGAACAACGCTCATTGTAAGCCATAGGGTCTCTTCCGCAAAAAATGCGGATAAGATCATCGTTCTCTCCGATGGTGAGATCCTGCAGGAAGGAACCCATGAGGAATTAATAGCCTGTGAAGGTTATTATAAAGAGCTTTATTTCAATCAGCTATCAGAGAAAGAAAACTAGAAAAATGTTGTGTCGTTGGCTTTTTTTTCACATTTTTGACGGTACGCTGTATTATAAACACTAACTAGAACTAGACCCAATGAGTGAAAAAGAAATAATGGATCAGGAAGAGATTTTCTCAAAGGTTTTAAGAGCAGGCAGAAGGACCTATTTTTTTGATGTAAGGAGTACCAAAGCCGGCGACTATTATCTCACTATAACTGAAAGTAAGAAGTTCACTCACGATGACGGCTCCTTTCATTATAAAAAACACAAAATTTATCTGTACAAAGAAGATTTTCAGTCCTTCCGTGAGTACATGGAGGAAATGATGGATTATATCATTGATGAAAAAGGGCGTGAAGTAATTTCAGAAAGACACCAGTCCGATTTTAAGAAGGAGGAGGAGACCCTTGAAGGGGAAGTAACTTCCAGGGAAAGTTTTACGGATGTGGATTTTGACGATATATAATACCAACACGTTAAAGAATAACGGGAACGACCTTGATAAAAAGAGGTCGTTTTTTTATTGATCCCAACAGGAGCATCACTATGTAAATCCTCCGGAATCTGATTCCGCAGTCTTTATCTTATAAATATCTCGGCATATCCATGAAAAAATCAGTCTCACTTAGTTTTCTATTCCTGGCAGCATTTCAATCGCTCATCGGTCAGGACACCATCAGTCTCGAATATTATCTTCCGGCAGATGTCAATTACGATGAGCGTATTCCAAAGCCCGTGGAGATTATCGGCCATGAGGTGGGCGAATGGCATGTCACCCATGATAAACTGGTAACCTATATGGAGGCAATCGCCGAAGCCAGTGAACGGATTTCCATTCAGACCAGGGGAAACACTTTTGAAGGCCGCCCCATCCTGCTCCTTACTGTTACTTCCCCGGAAAACCATGGGAGGTTGGAAGAGATAAGAAAGGCCCATATTTCGATCACAGAGGCAGCTGGCGCTAACAGTGCTGTAAATGACATGCCTGTTGTGGTCTATCAGGGATTTTCTATACACGGAAATGAACCAAGCGGGGCAAATGCGGCTTTGGCATATGCCTATTATCTCGCAGCCGCAACTGGTCCTGAAGTGGAAGCCATGCTTGAAAATACGGTGATCCTGCTTGATCCCTCCTTTAATCCGGATGGCCTGCAACGATTTGCTTATTGGGCCAATACGAATAAAAGTGTAGCACTTAATCCGGATGGCAATGAACGTGAGTATCATGAAGTATGGCCCGGAGGAAGGACGAATCATTACTGGTTTGATCTTAACCGCGACTGGCTCCCGGCCCAATTGCCTGAGAGCAGGGCAAGAGTTGTTACATTTCATGAATGGCTTCCCAATATCGTAACAGACCACCACGAAATGGGTACCAACTCTACCTTTTTTTTCCAGCCCGGGGAACCGACGCGGGTCCATCCGCTGACACCAAAAATGAATCAGGAACTTACCGAAGAGATCGGGAACTACCACGCCCGGGCGCTGGACAAGATCGGCTCACTTTACTTTTCTGAAGAAAATTATGATGACTACTATTATGGCAAGGGTTCTACTTTTCCAGATGTGAACGGAGGCATAGGAATTCTTTTTGAACAGGCAAGCTCACGCGGACACGTTCAGGAAACTGACAACGGGCTCTTGACCTTTCCATTTACCATCCGCAACCAATTCACAACCGCCCTTTCCACTATTGAGGCGGCCGGCGAAATGAGAGAGAAGCTCTTATCCTATCAGCAGGGATTTTTCAGAGACCTCAGAGGTGAAGCTTCAAGAGACAACACAAAGGCCTTTATCTTCGGAGACAGCAAGGATGCGGCAAAAACATGGCATCTGGCAGAAATTCTTCACAGGCAAAAAATCCGCTTTAATGAACTGGATGAAGATCTGGAGCTGCAAGGAAAGACATATAAAAAAGGACATAGTTATGTTGTTCCTTCCAATCAGAAGAACTACTTGTTGATTCAGGCGATGTTTGAGAAGAGAACCTCCTTTCGGGACAGTCTGTTCTATGACATTTCGGGTTGGACATTTCCACTGGCCTTTAATGTGGATTATTCAGAACTTCCATCCGTGCCTGACGCCGGTAGTGAAATCAGTGAATTACAATCTCCTGCCGGGTCCATTGATGAACAGAGTTCGTATGCTTACCTCTTTGAATGGCATGAATATTATACGCCAAAGGCCCTGAACAAAATTCTTAATAAGGGTATCCGCGCAAAGGTAGCCAAGGCCCCATTTACCCTTGAAGGCGTTTCTTATGACTATGGTACCATTATGATTCCTGTCTATAATCAACAGTTAGAGCCTTCGGAATTATATAAATTCCTCAGGGAAGTAGCTTTGGAGGATTTCCTCAGAATTCATTCAGTAAGCACAGGGTTGTCCCAGGGAATTGATTTGGGTAGCGGGGATCTTGAAACCCTGAAACCTCAAAAGGTGGCCATTCTGGTAGGCAAAGGAGTCCGTTCCAATGACGCAGGCGAGATCTGGCATCTGTTTGATACGAGATACGCCATGAAAATAACCAAGATCGATACGGATTATTTCCTATCTGCGGAGATCGGCATGTATTCTGATATCATTATCCCGGATTTCTATGGTGCTGTTTCCCTGGACAAAAAAACGGCCGAAAAACTGAAGGATTGGGTGAAAGCGGGCGGAACCCTGATTGGTTATACGTCGGTGGCCAAATGGATAGACGAAAATAAGTTTGCGGATCTGAAATTCAAGACCGACACTTTGGTCGCACGGAATATTACCTACGAGCAAAAGGAAGATTATTTAGGAGCACAGGAAACGAGCGGTGCCATATTCCAGACCGAACTGGACCGGTCTCATCCTATCAATTATGGGTACAAGGGACCTTTGCTTCCGGTTTTCAGAAATTCCAATATATATCTGGAACCGGATAAGGAGAGTTATAACAATCCCATTCAATACACAAAAGCGCCATTGCTGAGCGGTTATATTTCAGAAGAGAATCAGGGACTGATTGAAAATAGTGTCCCTTTCTCGGTCCGGCATCTTGGAAAAGGTCGGGTGGTTGTTTTTACCGATAATACAAATTTTCGTGCGTTCTGGTACGGCACCAACAAACTTCTTATGAACGCGGTCTTCTTTGGCCCTATGATGTAGGCAGGTGCTATTCCATAGTAGCATGGTATAACTTAGCGCTCCTGTCACCCGGAACCTCTCAGGTTTGCCCCAGACGATACTTAACTATTCGTGAGATAAGGTCGATGGGTAAGGGCTGGGTGTATGGAAATTGCACGGATCCCTTTCCTGTCTTAAAAGCCGCAAGTTCCTTCTTAAATGCTTCACCCGCGACGGGTGTGGGGTAAAAACCAATATGGTTTTGGAAGGCAGCAAAGTGTACGAGGTTTTTCCCATTGTATTTAAAAGTAGGAATGCCATAGCTAATGGCTTCTGTCGCATCAGGAGCTTCATTTTGAATTACCGCCCTAACCTGATCCAGTAAGGTCCTGATCTCAGGTGGAAATTCCGCAATATAAGCGTCTATGCTTTCGTGTTTTATCATGATCTTCATCAATTTACTGCCGGGGCCAGGAGTTTTTCCAGATCGAATTTCTTCATTTGCATTACGCGTTCCATCGTGGGCCCGGCAAGTACCGGATCTGACAAAAGTTCACCTAGAATAGAGGGGATGATCTGCCAGGAAAAACCGAATTTGTCCTTCAACCATCCACATCTGCTTTCAGTTCCTTCTCTGGTTAGGGCATTCCAGTAGTGATCTATCTCCTGCTGGGTTTCACATTCAACTACCATTGAAACGCCTTCAGAAAATTCAAAGTCATGTGATGCTCCGCTGTCCATCGCTATGAACATCTGATCCTGCAAATGAAATTGTGCATGGGCAATTTTCCCTGCCTGTTGGTTGTCAGTGTCAGCATATCGATGTAAAAAGTTTGTGCCGGAATTTGTAAAAATATCGGTGTAGGTTGACATGGCCTCTTCTGCCCTGCCGAACTGTTCTCCTGAAAACAATAGGGCAGGAATTATTTTTTGCACAACTTCGGATCCGTTGTCCAGCGTCAGCTGCCATGATACATTGAACTGGTCCTGTACCCAACCATATTTTCTGCTCCAATCATAAGCATCCAGAGGCATCAGTATTTTTCCCTGAACTGAAAGCCGCTCCCACAACAAATCAATTTCCTGCTCGGATTCACAGATGACGTAAAAGGACATGGCAGGGTTAGGTTGAAATTGTGGACCGCCATTCAGCCCCATAAACCTGATTCCATTCAGATGAAAAGTAGTAACCATCGGGGTGGTGGTGCCAATTGACGCGTCCTTAAAGAGATGGCAATAAAACGTGGCAGCCTGATTCGCATTTCCATCGAACCAAAGGCAGGGATACATGTTGTTTTTCATAAGGTGCATTTTTAATAAGTCAATCATATCCTATTTGGCGAGGTTGAAACTGTGGATCTCGAAAAACGTCCTTCGGATCCCTGATTTTTCACACTACGAGCAGCATCTCAATTTACGGTATTGCGGTGCAGATATAATGATTTAAAGGTAAGGATGGAGTGCTCAGCGCAGGGTAGTAAATTACGACAAACTGCCGGGTTGATCCCGTCATTCTTTAGTTAATCCTTTACCTGCAGCTGATGTATATGAATGGAAAGCTCAGCAATTCTTCACATATAAAAGGTTCATGAGAATTAATCCCATTGTGGTTGTCAGGGCTGCAATAGATCCTATGCTCAGTGTAACAAGTACGAATACCATAAGGTAATAGCAGGGCATAATAAACAAAGCAAACAAAAAGCGGTAACTGCTCAGGAATTCTGGTTCCGGTACGGACTTTTTAATAAGGAACCGCCAAATCAGGACAGGGAAAAGGTTGAATAACAGGAAGCCGGTACGGAATGCCTGGTGATACCATTTAATCCCGACTTTATTTTTAGGTCTGATATTAAGATTGGATGGACTGTTTAAAAGGGTATTTACTTCTTCGGGAGATAGATAATCCACTCCGGCGGCATCAAGCAGTTTTAGAACTTCTTCGTACGAATAAGAGGCATCAATATGGGTTGTGAGTTGCCGCAATGCTGCCGTAACCTTGTCCATGTTCGCAACGATAAAATCACTGCTGGCCCGAGGTGTCTTAACCGGTATCACTTCTATAGGGCTGCCATAAAAGAGGGCTACACGATCAGGGAAAGCGGTTGCACACGCATAATTTATTCCAATTGGCACCAGCCTGATCACTAGTCTGGGGTATTCTTCTAGGGTATGCCATAGAATTCTTGTGAAACCTTTACTCAGGGTCCTAACCTGTCTCCTGAGGTTGTGGTTGCCCTCTGGAAATATCACAATACTCTTACCCTGACTTAAGAGCTCACTGCAAGTGTCAAATAGGTCCTGATTCTTTCTTAACGCGCCTCTTCCATCCCGCAATCGATATATGGGAAGCATGCGCAAAAGATGAAATATTCCCCGTAAGACCGGGTTGGCAAACACATCCGACCGGGTGAGAAAATAAGGCTTTCTTTCGACGGAAACCGCGATTAGCAATGCGTCCAAAAGGGCATTTTGATGGTTGGGTAAATAGAGTAAGGGTTCCCGGGGAAAACCATTTTCCAACCCAATGATCTTTATTTCCTTAAAATAAAAAAAGAAGGCCATCCGCAGAAAGCGTTTAATCAGAAAATAGGTCAGTCTTTTCAAGCGATCCGTTTTTTAAAAGGTTTCCTGGCCCAGAAAAGAGCAAGGAGCATTCCGGCAACCAGATGCCATATACCCCAAAAGGCCACCAGGATGGCCATCCCTCCAAGACCATCAAAAAACGTAAAAACCAGAAGCAGTCCCAATCCGGAATTCTGAATTCCGGTTTCTATAGTGATGGAACGCACTTCTTTCGCATCAAGGCAGGTGATTTTTGCGATTAGAAATCCGGACAAAAAGGCAAAAAGGTTGTGCAGACCTACGATCCAGAAAATAAGGTGGATGCATTGGAGGAATATATCAAGATTGTCATGAAATGCCAAAATCACCAGGATCAAAAAAAACAACAGAGAACCGGTTCTGAAACCAGTTGCCAATTTCCGGGCTGTTATCGGCCTGTGAGAATTCAGTAACATTCCGAGCACCAAAGGCAGACCCAAGACCAGTACCACCATACTGAACATCTCCGGAATTGAAACAGCCACATCGCGAAGCAGGTTCGATGTGGGCGGATATAGTCCCGCCCACAAGGCGAGGTTAAGAGGGGTCATCACAATGGCCAGCAGGGTGGCCAGGGCGGTGAGGCAGACGGATAAGGCAGCATTCCCTTTTGACAGTTGGGTGATAAAGTTGGAGGTGGTACCGCCGGGGCAGGCAGCCACCAGAAACATTCCGAGGGCTACACTTGGAAGGGGTTGAAGGGTTACTACAAGACAATAGGTTACCAGAGGAAGCAGCACAAATTGACTTACCAGACCGGTAATAACTGCTTTTGGCGACCTGAGGAGTTGAGAAAAATCAGAAATCCTGATATCCAGTGCTATTCCGAACATCACCAGTGCAAGTGCCAGATTCAGAGCCCAAAGAGTCTGAGTATTGAAATGTATCTGCAGACTATCCAGTGATTCCGCCAACGATCATGCTATTAGTATTCTGATGCTCATGCCTGCCCGTGAAATTACAGAAGGTATCTCCAAAGGGAGAATTGCTCATCCTTTCATTCTGAGTTTTTCTGTCATTTCCTTGGGTACATTGCCGGAATACATCCCGTAAGCATCTACAAGCAAACCCCTGTCTCCGTTTGCAGCCTCTATTACATAAAGAATGGTATTGTCATCCGGGTTGCTCATCCCTTCGAAACGATAGTAGCGAACTACTTTCAGATCAGAAGCATTATAGGTTTTTTTCCTGTTCTTGTCCTCCACACCGGCTGCACAGAGGTTAAAATCTACATTATATCCCTCCTTACTGAGCTCCGAGATGGCCTGTGTCAGTGTATCATACGCATTTTCCATAGTTCCGCGTTTTTATATTTTTAATGTAAGGATTGCCTTTTCAAAATGCAAGGATTTCAACTTTTTTCTTATAGTCGTTTGTGCCCTGGCGTTTAAAGGGTCCTGATCACCCAGGATTTGGAACCGCCACTCCATTTAATCTCTTGTAATTATCTACCGAGATTCAATTCACGGTCTTGATTCAGGAAAAAAAAGGAGACATCAGTACATCTTCATCCCGGGTCAACCTGCCACTGATATAATTAACTACAGGACCTCTGGTTGTACGGTTAACCAGTATTTGACCAAACACGTTACTTCCGCCATCCTTCACTTATCAGGAGATTTTCAATATGTGCGAGGTGATGATTTCCGTGCCAGGCATATATACCGGTGTTCTCTTCAAGGGAAGTGATCTTGTTTGACGCAGGATGGACAAAGGTTCGCTTGAATTCATCATGATTCAACCCGCTCAACAGGAAGATCAATTTGGTGTGTATCGCTTTCAGATGGTCAAGGGAAGGGGAGACCGGGGCATTTTTAGAATCAGGAAGCTCTGCCCATGACTTTTCATCATAGGCCTTTATAACGGGCTGTTCCTCTGTTAGAGCCCATTTAAAACGCGTGTAACTATGATGATGGCTGTCCGCCAGATGATGAGTCACTTGCCGTACCGTCCATCCATCCGGGCGATAGGGCGTATCTAGTTGCTTATCGGAAAGTCCCTCAACCATATCTTTTAATTTAACCGGAAGTGCTTCCAGTTCCGCAAGCCAGTCCTTTAAAATGACGGAGGTGATCTTTACAGGTTTGACAAAATGGCCGATAGGATAACGCAGCTGTTCTAATGTACTTTTTTTCATGATGAAATAATAACAGATTTGTAAGAGTGATACATCCTTTAAAAGTACATACATTTCACGGATCTCTCTACCTGATAATTCTAAATATCCCATAGAATTTCAGACTGTAATTACCTCTGTTGGTTTAAAATTGAATGTCTCCATACCCGCATGCATCATGATCCTGGAGGGCACAGGATTTTTGCGGTTCTCATCGCCAGGTTCGCCCTTAAAGGCGTTCGAAAAGTCCCGCGCGATATCTAAATTTTAATACATTTTTAACCTTAGCCTATTAAATAAACAGGTTTAATCCGATACATTTATAAGGAGATATAGTTTTAACGTAAAAACCACATATATGGCAACTCTTCGTTTGGGCGATACAGCCCCGGATTTTACCGCCGACAGCTCGGCAGGCGAGATCAATTTTTATGACTACCTTGGAGATGGATGGGGCATACTTTTCTCCCACCCTGCCGATTTCACCCCCGTTTGTACTACGGAATTGGGGACGGCGGCTAAGTTTAAAAATGATTTTGATAAGCGGAATGTAAAAATGCTGGCTTTAAGCGTGGACGGTACTGCTTCCCACCACAAGTGGATCGAGGATATCAATGAAACCCAGGGAACAAGCGTTAACTTTCCGCTTGTATCAGATGAGGATAGAAAAGTATCAGATCTTTATGATATGATCCATCCCAATGCCAGTGATACCCTCACCGTACGATCTGTATACATTGTGGGGCCGGATAAAAAAATAAAGCTTATCCTTACATACCCCGCCTCTACGGGACGTAATTTCTATGAACTTCTCCGCGTGATTGATTCTCTTCAGCTTACAGCAAACCATAAAGTGGCTACCCCTGCCAATTGGAAAAACGGCGAAGATGTAGTGGTAAGTCCGTCTATTCCGACAGCCGAAGCGAAGGGGATTTTTGTCAAGGGAGTAAGGGAGATCAAACCCTACCTGAGATTGACCCCGGATCCCACCACCTAGGCAGCGCACAGACCCGGGATCTTACCCCGGGCAGCATCCCATTTTTCATGCCGGTGATTTTTGCAAAAGAACAATGGCAATCTGGTAAATTATCATAGCGGAAATTGCCGGATATTGCACTGCCTTAAATCGGAAACCTCACGATGAGACGGATAACCTCATACGCCCTCTATTGGATGCTGCCTTGTTTCTGCCTGGTTATGGGCTGCGTCAACCTTCGCTCTGTTAATGCCTTTTCAACGGAGGCTGTTACCGGGCTTGCAAAGTTTGAGGAATTTCCTTTTGGCTTTACAAAAACATGCGAGCTAAGTTGTGTAGACGACAAGATCAGGGCTTTTAATGTAACTCCTTCTGAATGTGACTGTAATGCGGAGGTAAGCGCGGACAGCATCACCCGGCTGATCTACAGCACAACACTGACATACTTTGAGGGCCTGATGGTGTTATCAGGAGATGAATTAACTGAAATCCATACAGCGCCTTTAACGGAATTGCTTTCAGAAGGCAGCTTTGGTCCTGTCGAGTTGAATGAAGAACAGCTAAAAGCGTATTCCCAGATAAGCAGCACCCTGTTAAGAGTCACCGCAGATGGTATACGCCGCGAAAAACTTCGAAATTACATCGTTCAGTCACAGCAGCCTTTGCAGGTATTGCTTGAATTTCTGGACTTTAACCTTTCAGGGAATCTTTCTAAAAAACTTGAAATACGAAAGCTGCGATTCAGGGATTTTTACTTTGACCTGTCCCACGATACGTCTCTTTCTGCCTACGAACGTCTGAAGCTTACCGAGGATTATTACCAGTATCTTTCAGAAATTGAAACCCTTCAAAATCAAATTACCACCTATTCACAGACTATTCGGCTTTTGATTGAGGGCCACAACGCGCTGGCCGGGCATACGGATGAACTTAACAACCCCGAGTTCAGAAAACACATGTTTCAATATGCTGCTGACATACATACGCTATTAAAAGCATTTCAATCACTTTAATAATGGGAAAGCTTAAAGCCGGACAGGTACATGAAATCGCAGATCACTTTCTTGACATCGGCAGAGCCATCGGAGATTACAGGTATTCACATATTAAGGATCTGCAAGATCCGCTTAATAATGTCCTGAAAGACCTATACTGGTCCGTTTTGAATACTGCCGACTCCCTCTATACCACTTCCGCAACCCTGGTAATAGATGATGTTGAGAAGTCCATGGTGACTATCAGTAATATCAGTTCGGAGATGCAAAAAACGTACAAATCGCTCATTGGAATTCAGGAGGCTATTGATTGTGCGACAGGAATTCTGACTCTGGGAGTCGCCATTCTCAATAAAGATCCTGAGGCGATAAAGCTTGCGATGGGCGAGTTGATCGATAAAGCGGATAACCCCTGAACACAGAAGACAGTGATCTTTAAATCGATCAGGACTTGTGATATACTTTCCTGCGAACTCCTTATAGCAAGTGTCTGTAAAATATATTGCAAAAAGTCCTGCTTTTACATTTTTTAAATGTATTTTTGCACTTTATTAATTTTAATTTATATTATGAGTAAAGGAACAGTAAAATTCTTCAATGATTCCAAAGGTTATGGATTTATTACAGAAGAAGGTTCAGAAGAAGATCACTTTGTACACATTTCCGGCTTAATTGACGAGGTACGTGAAGGTGATGTTGTGGAATTTGAACTACAACAAGGAAAAAAAGGATTGAACGCCGTTAATGTGAAAGTAGTAGACTAGGTACGCAACGATTTAATTTTTTTTAGTAAAACCCTGATGATGTCAGGGTTTTTTTATGGGATATTCTTCAGTTAGTGGCCCCTTATGCACCATGGGGCCTGACTCCATTAAATTCATTTATAGGTTCAGTAGTACTGATTTTAAGTCATGAACACGCAACCAATTCAGAATTCGCAATCTCATCTTTACAGAAGTCTCTGCTTTGACAGCACGGAAGTGCACGCCGTTCTCCGGGATGGAACTGTATATTACATTCCAGGGAACCCTGAAAGAAAAATACGGTAGGGTTTTTTGTCAGGGAATTGTTTTATACACCAGAGAACGCTCTTCCGTGAGCACAACGAAAAGATTAGGGTATGCTGCTTTTTTTCGGAATATTGATTTTACTGATCTCCGGCAATATGATGCTGATACATTTTAATTTCAGGAAATCGAGGAATTGAAGACAAATTTTGCCTTCTGAACAGCTGCCTTTCGACTCCCTGAGGCCCGCCGTGATATTATCTAATCAGACTGAGTAACACCAAGCAGTTCCACATCAAAAATCAAAGTGGCATTTGGAGGTATCACCCCACCCGCCCCGGCACTACCATACCCAAGGTGTGAGGGAATAAGCAATCGTGCCTTATCCCCTACCTGAAGCATGCCTATTCCTTCATCCCATCCAGGAATGACCTGGCCTACTCCCAGCTGAAAATCAATAGGTTTTTTACGTTTAAATGAGGAATCAAATACCTTGCCTCCTGGTAATGATCCTTCATAGTGCACTTTTACCGTGGCTCCTTTTTTTGCCTGAACACCATCGCCTTTCTGCAGGATCTTGAAGCGCAGTCCGCTGTCGGTTTTATCGAAACCGGCCGCGAGTTGATCAAGTTCGGATTCAGACTTCATTTTTTCCGTCGCCAGTTTCTGCTCAGCAGCCCCTTTAAGATTCTTAAAAGCCGAGACGGCATCCCATTTACCTGCGGCGTCACCTTCCCTTACAATCTCCAGAGACTCTATGGTATCACCCTGAGTGATCTCGTCTACAACATCCTGCCCCTCCACTACTTTGCCAAAAACGGTATGCTTGTTATCCAGCCATGGGGTAGCTACATGTGTAATAAAGAACTGGCTTCCGTTAGTACCGGGTCCTGAATTGGCCATTGATAATATCCCGGGACCTGAATGTCTGAGTTCCTTGTGAAATTCATCATCGAATTTATACCCGGGATCACCTGTTCCGGTTCCTTTGGGGCATCCGCCCTGAATCATAAAATCCGGAATAACCCGGTGAAATTTCAGGCCGTCATAGAAGGGTTTACCCTCAGGCTGAATATCGTTTTGTTGCTTACCTTCTGCGAGCGCGACGAAGTTGCCAACGGTGCCCGGAGTCTTGTCATGAGTTAACTTCACTAGAATCGTACCTTTGACCGTTTTGAATTTTGCATAGATTCCTTCCTGCATCTTCTTTTGATTTAAATTGGGGCCAAAGATAAATAAAAATTATGGAAGTGGTGGTTGACTGAATGGCGGCAAAGTAGCGATGCCGGCTGATGAAGACCCAAACTTTCTATAGTGCGGGGCGCAAGGCCAATTCCTTATTGATTGCCCGACTGTCCATTGCCTTTAATCCCGTACTTATCAAAAAGATAAATCAGACTGGTCATGGCTGCCGCTCCCAACTCAAGTTCCCTCTTATTGACAGTTTCAAAAATATCGGTCTCCGCATGATGGTAATCAAAATAACGCTGCCCGTCCGGCCGTAAACCTGCGAGCACGGTGCGGCCATTATTCAAAGGTCCTATGTCTGCTTCGCTTCCACCCTGAGTAAATGAATGAACCATATAAGGCTCAAACAGAGAACTCCACGAATGGATTTGAGCCATATTAGCATCTGAACATTCAAAAGAAAATCCACGAGGTGTAAAACCTCCTGAATCACTTTCCAAAGCAAAAATATGATCTTCCTGTTTCTTTTTTGCCTCAGCGGCGTACTCAGTTCCACCCCGCAATCCATTTTCCTCATTCATAAAGAGGACGACACGCAAGGTTCTAAGCGGCTTATAAGAAATCGATTTGAGAAGATGAAGGACCTCCATGGACTGAACACAGCCTGCCCCGTCATCATGAGCTCCCTTACCCAGGTCCCATGAATCCAGGTGACCTCCAACTATAATAAATTCGTCAGGAAATCTGCTTCCTGTAATCTCCCCTATCACATTGTAGGATCTCACATCCTCCAGTTGCCGGCAATTTTGTTTAAAATAAAAGTTGAGATCAGGATGTAATTTAAGCGTTGTGCTCAATAATTCGGCTCCGTTGGTACTGATGGCTGCTGCCGGAATACGTTCAGATTGGGGGAGTTCCCCATAACTCATGGATCCTGTATGCGGATGATCATCCAGCCGCAGATTCAATGATCTGACAACGACACCAACTGCACCGAATTTTACCGCTTCCGCGGCTCCTGACACCCGCTGGTCCACGGCAGCGGAGTATGCCTCAAAGGCATTCAGGAGCACCGGATTCATGGGTTCATTGAAAAAAACAATCTTACCAGCTATTTTCGATTTTCCCAGCCGCGCCAGATCTGATATTCCACGGACTTCAATTACCTTGGCCTTAATGCCTTTCAGTGGAGTTGGTACAGAGCCTCCCAGCGCACAAATGGGTACATTGCTGGTAATCCCGGGTGCTGTCTCCAGATAGGCAAATTCCGGGGTTCCACGCACCCATTTGGGAACCATTACAGGTTGTAGCCAAACCTTATCCAATCCTATTTGCTCCAGTTGGTTTCTGGTGTATTCCACCGCCTGTTCCGCTTGTAAAGATCCTGAGAGACGGCCGCCGATCTGATTTGTCAGGTAATTCAGCCATTCATAGGCTTTGCTTTTTGTAAGTGCAGTTTCATAAATCCTTTTCAACTGCTGCTCGTCCCCGGATTGGGT
>JBGTMS010000104.1:0-22196 GCA_041743425.1 Zeaxanthinibacter sp.
CAGACGAAAAACGACTGCAGGCCTTTACAAATAAATGTTTACGCAATCAGGTTCCTTCTGTCTCCAAAACCTGAGTAACCCCTGGCACGGGTACAGGATATTGTCCATCAGCATCCGGAAGCACAGGTGGTTCTGCTTCCCAGGTGTACGTTGATGGCATAATACTCCTTCCTTTATTAAGTGCATCCTCAAAGGTGATCATCTGCCCGGAATAAGTCGCCATTCTTCCAAGGATCGCGGTCATTGTAGTCATTGCGGCGTGTTCGGCATCATTGATGACATTACCTGCCTTGATAGAGGCGAATAGCGCATCATGTTCAGTCTGATATGGATTCGGATCGTCTGTTCCTTCATGCTGGTAAATCATCTTCCCGTCATAACCCTTGATAATTCCCTTATTCTCAGAGTCTGTATAAATAGTACCCCCGGTGCCCATAAAACTTTCTGAAACATTGGTCACACAACCTTCCTGATGCCTGCACTGGCTGGATATCACTGCACCGGAAGGATAAGTAAACTCGACGAAATGGTGATCGAATATCTGTCCGAATTTTTTATCGGTCCTGACCTCCCTGCCACCCATTCCCTGAGCATGCAATGGAAATTCCCCTATAAACCAGTTGGCTACATCAATGTTGTGGATGTGCTGTTCTACAATATGGTCTCCGCATAGCCAGTTGAAATAATACCAGTTGCGCATCTGATATTCCATTTCCGTCTGGGCAGGCTCCCGATCACGAACCCAAACCCCCCCACTGTTCCAATATACCTGACCTGAGACTATCTGCCCCATTTTCCCATCCCGGATGTGATCCAGACAAGCCAGGTAATTTTTTTGATAGTGCCTTTGGAGACCCACCACCACATTGAGTTTTTTCTGTTTTGCCAGTTCAGCGGCAGCAAGGACTTTACGGATCCCATGCGCATCGGTGGCCACAGGTTTTTCCATAAAGATATGCTTGTTCTTGCTGACGGCATATTCAAAATGAAGGGGTCGAAAGCCCGGGGTGGTGGTAAGCAGGACAACATCAGCCTGATCTATGGCATTCTTGTAAGCATCAAATCCGACATATTTATCCTTATCTTTTACCCTAACTCTGTCGGTATTTTCGAATTTTTTGGATAGGATGTCGTAACAGCTGTCCACTCGATCCTGGAATGCATCGGCCATGGCAACCAACTTCACATTTTCCTTAGTGCTTAATGCCTGAACCGCGGCTCCCGTTCCTCGTCCACCACAGCCTACCAGCGCTACTTTAATGGCGTCATCACCTAAAACATGGGCAGTAGCTCCTATGTCCATTGGCATTGCAAGCATTCCGCCGGCTGCCATAGCCGTGTTTTTACAAAAATTCCTGCGAGATTCATTGTTGTTCTTTTTTTTCATCGTGTTGCTGATTTAAAAATCATCTATTGCTTCTAACCAATATTCCTCTATTTTATCCGGTGAAGGGGTATTCTTTGGCCGTACAATCCTGAAACCTACATGAGCTGCATTGGTGAACCACCATTTGCTCTTTGGTATCTGCGGATCAATCCTCTTCCATGAGGCCTTTGAGGCACTTCTTGCAGATACCCTTAGATCTTCTGCCGAATCCTGCCAGGAACCACCCCTTACCGCGCGCGGATACAATTCAGTAGGTCTGAGCCAGGGATTATCGGCAATTTCCGAGGTCATTGTCCCATAATAGCCGGCGTCAAACTGGTCCATCGTCCATTCCGCCACATTCCCGTGCATATCATACAGCCCATTGGCATTCGGCTCCTTCTTACCTACTTGCTGGTATTTATCAGGACTGTTCACCCTATACCAGGCGTATTCTTTCAATTGTGACGTATCCTTTCCATAAGCGTAATCCGAAGTACTTCCTGCTCTTGCGGCATATTCCCATTCTGCTTCAGTGGGGAGCCGGTAAAACCTCCCTGTTTTGGCACTCAGCCACTTGCAAAACATAAGGGCTGCGTATTCCGTAATATTCACGACGGGGTAGCCCTTCCTTCCCATCCCGTGGCTCATATCCACATAGGGTGTGGTGGCAGCGGCCACCGCATCGACCTCCAGATTTACCTCATCATCCCTTCCGGGATCGGTATCGGCATCGATATTCCGGTCTGCGAACAACTGGTATTGGTCCCAGGTAATCTCGTAGGCTCCCATCCAGAAATCGTCTACTGCTACTTTGTGAGCAGGAGACTCATCAGATTTCCCTGTTTCGGACCCCATGATAAAGGTGCCTCCGGATATCGGCATCATCAGTATGTTTTGCTTACTCCCGGAAATTTCCTGGGAATAGGATTCAAAATCATCCAACTGCGGAGAAATCGTGCCGTCCAGCCTATGGAAACCCATTAGCAGCACACCCGAAATCGTCAGAAACGGTATCCAACCTTTTATTCTCATCATATTCACAATAGTGAACTACCTAAATTATTCAATTAAAGGCACATAAAAAAATATACGGTCACTAATCCAGCAACTCGGTAAGCTCACCAAAAGTGATTTTGGCGTTCAACTTATTATAAAGGATCTCATATACCGCATCGATGATGGGAGTTTTTACTTTTTTAACAAATTTTGATTTTATTTCAAAAGCACTTTTTGAGGCATAGTATCCTTCGGCTACCATATTCATCTCCATCATAGCGCTCTTAACAGTATATCCCTTACCGATCATATTGCCGAACATCCTGTTTCGGCTGAATGAGGAATAGGCTGTGACCAGAAGGTCGCCCAGGTAAGCGGAATCATTAATATTGCGGTCAATCTTGTAGATACGCTTGGTGAAGCGCTTCATCTCCCTGATAGCATTGCTCATCAGCACACTTTGAAAATTATCCCCATAGCCGAGACCATGCGCAATGCCCGCGGCTATCGCGTAAATATTTTTGAGCATTGCCGCATATTCGGTGCCTATTATATCATTTGTTACATTGGCCTTGATATAGTCACTACGCATTTTCCCTGCCAGAAATTCTGCTTTTGAGGTATCAATACATGCAATGGTCAGATAAGATAAACGCTCAAGTGCCACCTCTTCTGCATGGCACGGACCTGTTATCACCCCAATATTTTCAAATGGGATATGGTATTTTTCATGAAAGTGCTCACCAACAATAAGGCCCGTTTCTGGAACTATCCCCTTAATGGCAGAAAATATGGTCTTTCCGGCCATTGACACATTTATTTTCCCAAGCTCACCCTGCAAGTATACAGAAGGAATGGCAAAAATCATTATATCGGCCTTCTCTACAGCGACATTGATATCCGTTGTCAAATCCAATTGTTCAATAGTAAAACGAACCGAGGTGAGGTAGTTTGGGTTGTGTTTCCTTGCATTAATAAATGCAATCGTATCCGGATTTCGCATGTACCAGGTTATTTGCGGGAGATTTTCTGACAGTATTTTTACAATGGCAGTCGCCCAGCTTCCTCCGCCGAAGACCGCGAATGTAACCTCTTTTTTCATGCCTTAAGATCCTTAATTAGGAGGTTCTAAAGATAGGACTATTTTCCGATCCCATGAGGACAGGGCTACCCGGGACAGCCTTCGGCACATTTGTAAAGATGATGTAGGTGGACGAAAAGAAAAAGCATTTTTAATCACGCAACGTTTCGGCTTTTCAGACATCTTTGATGAATAGGTGTTAAGCCTTGTTCATAATTAAGTTATGCCTGTATGGGAAACCGCAGGCGAAGTGTTGTTGGTTATTAAATGAGAAACCGTCGGGGAACTGCCTCCCGGACGGTTTTTTTAATACCAGTAAGGTCCCTTTTTTACGGTGTTTTTTATAACAGCATTATGAAATATTGTCTAAATTTAGGAGACCAAATAATTAATAATAATTCCTGTCAGCGATGGAATCTAAACATAAGGCAGCGATGGTCAACAAAGGGCACGAAACCATACCAGGCAATCCGTCCACTTCCACCAGCAGCAGTAAAAGACTGAATGACCGTTCTGATGGAAAGCCTCTTAAAGTCCTTACCGAGGAGGAGTGGGAGTTTTGGCGCCACAATGGATACATTGTCATAAAGAAGGCTGTCCCTAGGGAGCAGGTGACCACCACTGCGGCATTTCTATGGGAATTTGAGGAAAAGAATTCTCAAGATCAGGAAACCTGGTATGCTCCTCCTAGGGCCGAAATGAAAATGAAGGAACTGACGGGCACAGGGATGGTAGAAGTGTACCATCACCAGCATTTGTGGAACAACCGCCAAATGCAAAGAGTTTATGAAGCCTTTGTAGATATATGGGGCACTGAAAAATTGTGGGTCACAATTGATCGGGCCAATCTGAATCTTCCAATACGTCCTGGATTTGAACAAAAAGGGTTTATTCATTGGGATTATGATCCTGAGACGCGACCACAGAATGTTCAGGGTGTTCTCGCTTTGGCGGATCAGAAAGATGAAAATATGGGGGGATTTCAATGCATCCCCTGGCTTTACAGGAATTATGATACCTGGAAATTAACCCAACCGGCTGATCGCAACAGATTTCAACCAGACATTTCAGGGTTGGAAGAGAAGATTGTGAAGGTTACCATGGAAGCGGGTGACCTGCTCATTTTCAACAGTACGGAACCACATGGCATACGTCCCAATAAATCCCTGGATCAGGTTCGTATCGCCCAATATATTTCCATGATGCCTGCTGAAGAGGACAACGAACCGTTACGGCAGTGGCGTGTCAACGCATGGAAGAACAGGGTGGCACCTGAAGGCTACGCTTTTCCCGGGGATCCCAGAAATTGGGAACAGACAAAATACAAAACCGCAAACTTATCGCAACTTGGGGAAAAACTCCTGGGCCTGACCCGTTGGTGAACTGACTTCAGGATATCCATTCTGTCACGCTTTAATGGGTCTTCATGGTAGTACTCCGGTCTGTCTCCTGTAAGGCTGGCACAATATATTTGCTAAGAATTTCATCTGTGTACTGATGCGCTTTCCGGTTGTTATAGTTAGTGGCGGTTAATACGATGGCCGCTTTTAAAGAGGGAAATGCTATGATCTTATTCCCTCCGTTCCCGGCCATAGCAAATGAAGGTACACCCTCTCCGGAACCAAAATTCTTCAGCCAGAATAAATAGCCATAATCCATGCCTTCCCATGCATTTACTTTTGGGGAGGTGGCTTTCTTAATCCAGGTGGCAGAGACAAGTTGCCTGTCCTTCCAACGCCCTTCCTGAAGGCACAACTGTATCAGTTTTAGAAAATCGCGGCTCCGGTATTCGCTGCCCCCGGCTGTATTCAGAATGTCCATAGGCGTGAAGTGTAGTTTGTAATCTGTAATTTCAAGGGGCTCCAGCAATTCTTTTTCGGCAAATAAATGAACTTTTGAATTAATGGCGGACTGCACAATTTCAGCAAGAATAGCGGCTCCGGCGGAACAATAACTCATTGACCGGCCATAAGGTTGCTGCTCAGGTTTAGGACCATAGGAGTAGGCCTTAACCGGGAGGTCTACAAAAAATCGGCTCCAGTCTTCAATCAAATACATCCGCTCCTCATTGCCGCGGGAGAATTGATTGTTGTCATCACATTCAAGAATGGAACTCATTGTAAGGAGATCTTCAATGGTGATTAGATCTTTACGGGGATCTTTGTTTTCTTCAGGCAGTTTATGTTGCAGGAATCTGATAATGGGTTCCTTTTCTGATGCGATGTGCCCTTTGTCTATGGCCATTCCAACCAACAGTGCAGCAAAGGATTTGGTAGCAGAACGCGTATTGTGCAGTGTGTTTTCATTGGCACCGTTATAGTATTTTTCAAAAAAGACCTTTCCGTCAATGGCAATCACAACGGAGGTCAGCTGTTCATAATCCCCGGCCTGAATTCTCTTGTCCATCTCATTCAAAAATGATGAGGGTAATGGGTCCTTGGAAAAATCAATCTGAGCGGATAGCAGGTTGCCGAAAAGCATAAGGGGTAAGAAGGCGGAGCACTTTATATTCATAGTTTCATTGCATAACTGTTCCAAATATAATTGGTACAGAGATACTCTGATAGAATGAAATTAACCTCGCGAAATAAGGTTTCGGTAAGCGCCGGGAGTCAGGTTGAAAAATCGTTGAAAAATACGTATGAAATGACTCTGGTCTGCGAATCCGCATCGGTAAGCAATTTCAGTGAGGGAAAATGCCGGATCCATCAGGTCCTTCAGCGCCATTTTTATTTTATACTGCCGGATGTATTCTCCAAGGGTTGTGGAGAGATATTTGGGCACTGCTCTGGAAAGGTGCACAGGGTGTATTCCGAGCACTGCGGAAAGCGAATCGAGAGTAAGGGGAATTTCATTCTGATGTACAAGTTCCTTTAGTCGTGAGATCCATTGTGGGTGATGTGTACAGCTCAAAGGTTGTTCGTTGTTCAGATGATCACAGATCTGAAGCAACAACAGATCTATGGCCAATTCAGAATACCAGTCATAACAAAGAAATTCGAGGTAGATCATTGCGAGCAAATGATGTACCCTGGGGTTTTGAACGAGCTGACTCCCTTCCCAAAGTGTGGTCTCCGGCTGATAACGAAGGATCCAACTTCTCTCCATTTCAACGTGGAAACCCCTGGAATTTTCCGTTTGCCTGCTATTATAATGGGCTTCCTGCCAATTATGAAAAATAAGACTTCCCGCAGGACATTCAACCCTTCCGCGTTTGTTGAAATCCAACAAATTACCCTTCAGAATATACATAAAATAAGGATTTTCATGGTAATGCCAGGGAGTGAAGGCTTCCTTATATTCATATTCTGACAATACGATCCCCGCCGATTTGTATTCCAATTTTTTTGAGCCGTAATATTTACCCGGAGGACTAACGATCATTGGTATTTTTTTTAAGTCGATTTTGATTCATCAATCAGTCCCGGTTGTGGATAAAGGACTATAAGTTGATGCCTCCTGAAACTTCTATGCGCTGGCCGTTGATCCATTTAGAATCGTCGGAACACAAAAAAGCGACAACACTGCCAATGTCTGTGGCATCACCCACCCTTCCCAGGGCAGTCTGTCCGGACAAAAGGCTTTTCATCTGGGCATTGTTACGGATGGCAGCATTATTAAAATCGGTTTCTATGGGGCCAGGAGCCACGATATTGGAGCGGATACCTCGTTTACCGTATTCTTTAGCGACATACTTGGTAAAGGTCTCAACCGCAGATTTCAGAGAGGAATAAAGGGAATAGCCGGGCACGCAGAAACGTGTGGTCCCTGAAGATATGAACACAACACCCCCGTCGTCATTCATCATGGTAAGTGCTTTTTGGGTTAGGAAATACACCCCTTTAAAGTGAATGTTCATCAGCCGGTCAAAATCCTCTTCCGTGACTTCCGCAATAGGAATGGTTGCGCCGACCCCGGCATTGTTGATTAGGTAATCGAACCGGTCAGTCCCCCAATTTTCAGAAAGGGACTGTTGAACATGGCCGAGGAAGCTTTCAAAGGACGTGAGGTCAGAAACATCAAAGGGCAGAAAGGCCGACTTTGACCCTTGGGTCACCAGGGATGCTGCCACCTCCTCCGCTTCCTCTTTTTTTGAATGGTAAGTCAGGATGACATCCAGCCCATTTTTGGAGAGGGCCAGGGCCATATCCCTTCCCAGTCCCCGGCTTCCGCCTGTCACGAGTGCAATTTTACGCTTCATTAACAACTATTTTTATGATCCCACCTCCCTGGTGGATGCCTCCAAAAATACAAAATCGGTCAGCTCCTCATCGTCCCAGTCTTCAAGATGTATGAATTGAAGCTATATTTCCCTGATGATCCTGCATGGATTACCGAAGGCAAGAACATTGTCTGGAAGACTTTTTGTAACCACACTTCCTGCGCCTATCGTAACATTATTTCCGACAATGATGCCGGGGCATATTACCGTATTACCTCCTATCCATACATTGTCTCCTATGGTCACCGGCTTCGAGGACGTACGGTAGGGAGATGTACCCCCGGCCACCACCCTTTCGGCCGCCTTTAGAGGATGAGTGGCAGTATATATCTGAACCGCAGGGCCGATAAGTCCGTTGCTTCCTATGGTAATAAGGTTATTATCAAGGAAGATGCAATTGAAGTTAACGAAGGTATTTTCCCCGATGGAAATAAACTTTCCGTAATCACACAAAAAAGGCATTTCCACCCAAACACCCGGAGCTTTGTGACCTAAAAGTGAAGTCAGCTGGACATCACGTTCAGTCAGATTTTCCGGAGGGAGTTTATTGTAGGCCTGGAGGAGCCGCCTTGCGTTAAAATACAGGGCAATCAGTTCAGGATCCCGGGAGTTATACAGCGACCCGTTGAGCATTTTTTCTTTTTCAGTCATTGGTATAAAAGTGAGTTCGGCGGCAGGATGCCGGGATGGAAGTTGGGCCTGTTTAGGTGAGAAAGGTACTGAAAATTATCGGTGCCTGCATTGTAAAGAGGGCGAAGGCACTACATCATAATCGGCCACATATGATGCTGTCCTCCGCCGCAGTTATGAGATCTCGCTGAACTCAGCAGATGAACAAGCCCGGCCCATTCAGCATAAACCTTATCAATGAAAACATGAACAGAAATTCCGGAAGCGTGCCGCTCTGGAGGAGACAGGGCATCAAGAGGGTGTTTGGTTAAAAAAAGTTTACTTTAGCAACCATCCGCAAATGGAGAATCACCCCCCATTGCGAAAACTATTTTTACACTATCCTTAACATGCAGAAACCAGCCAAAACCATTGCTGAATCCTTCAGAGATACCTATACCGATTTTATAGAGCAGCTTCCCGGGATTGGCCTTGGAATTCTGATCATTGTGCTCGGCATTTTCCTGGCAGCCTGGATAGGTGCATTCGCGAGGAAGAAGATTTCCGCCCAAACCGAAGACCCGCTGATGAGTCGGTTTCTGGGTCAGGCCCTGAAATATTTATTGATTGGTATTGCCATCATGCTCGCACTAAGGGCTGCAGGTTTGGGTGGAATCGCAACCGCGATACTTACAGCGGCGGGAGCCGGTGCTGTGGTGCTTGGTTTTGCATTTAAGGATATTGGTGAGAATTTCATTGCTGGGATCATTCTGGCCTTTAGCCGGCCATACAACGTGAATGATACGGTGGACATAGATGGGAATTTCGGAAAAGTAAAAACCCTGGAATTCAGATATACAAAATTGAAAACTTTTGATGGTAAGGACGTGTATATTCCTAACAGTGATGTGCTGACCAAGCCAGTTACCAACTATACCGAGGACGGCTTTTTCCGATGGGATTTCACAGTTGGAATTGCTTATGAGGATGATATTGAAGGCGCAAAACAAACAATCCTCGAGGTTTTGAAAAGGGAAAAAGATGTCATTGAAGATGAGGAACACGAGAATTTTGTTATAGAGGATGAGCTGGCAACCAGCACAGTCAACCTCAAAGTATATTTTTGGGTAGATACCAAGGATTTCAGAAGGATGGCTCTTATTACAAGGGGTGGGGTGGTACGCAACGTGAAGGAATCGCTCGAGAAAGCCGGATACCATATGCCGGCTGACATACAGGAGATCAAATTGTATGGCGCGGAAAGGGATTTTCCATTGCGGGTCACACAATTGGCAAATGATGATCTGAAGAAAGCATAAGGGGGCACCAATTTTCGCCTAATGTCCGGGTAAACCGTTCCTGTCATAGTTCTCATTAAGTGGAATGCACCCACCTGACAGATTGTTTCAGGAATGAATAATAATTCAGGAACCTGTATGGAATAGGGTTAGAAGGAATTGTCTCATGGCGTCAAATCAGCCGGGATACGGCCCTCAATAGACATCTTATTTGAGATGTTAAAAGCTCTGGTCATCAGCAGAAGGACCGTAACTGGAGGGTAGCGGTATCTCTAATAATCGGAAGTACACTCCTATTTGTGCACGGTGATGGGTAATCTGATTCAGCGAATGTCGGATGGCACCATATTTGGTCCACTCTTTCAATTTCTGCCCTTTCATGCTTATGTACCAATCAGGCGCAAGGTCTTCTTCCACAGCTCTTTCAAGCGAAGCAACCGATGCATTAAAGGCTTTTTCCAGTCTGGCGTTCAGCTGTTGGATCACTTGAATCTTTTCCGGGGCTGGTGTTTCTGCGAAATCCAGCCCGGGGTATCCAGAATGATGGCCGGCCATTCGAAAACATCTGCCATATGAGCGCACAGAGACATCAACTTCATACTTTTTTCGTGGGGAGCGTAGCCAGTTTTTTCCTCAGGGAAACGGGAGAAGAATTTTTTTGTAATCCTGTATTCTTCTGTCAGTTCTTGTTTTAACAATGGCAATAGTTTCATGGGCATTGGTATTATTATCAGGTTGAGATATCGGCGGCCCGCTCCCGGCTCTTCCCTTTTTCCGAAAATAAGCGACGAATCTCATTAAAGATACGGAAATCCAGACCTCATTTGGCTGGATAATATAGGCATTGGAATAGAAATTAGAATAAAAAAAAGGTTCTTTTAAATATTATGACGGTGCCACGCAACTATTTTAAAAAATCCCATCTTCAGTAGGATAATTCAAAAAGACCATATGATCAACCGTGGAGGCATTATATTTCTCATTTTTTTGATGGCTGCCTGTTCCAAAAGTACAGAGGACCTTCAGAGCTTTAATTTTAAAATCACTGATCCATCCCAGACATGGGAATTATATCAGATGTCCGGTGGGTTGTCAGGAGAGTTGACTTCCGGAGAGGAAATGGCCTGGCAGGAATTTTACGTTTTTAGATCGGACAGTACTTTTAGTAAAACCCGGATTACGGACGGCCTGAAACTTTTAGGAGAAGGCACATTCACAATGGTTGATGACAGCAACGAATCCGGTCTTCTGCTGAATTATACTTCTGAAACCGTCGACCAAATTGTGGGGAATTGCTCCGGAGATAATTCAGAATACCTTTATCTGGATTCGGGTGGAGATACCCTGCTCAGTAGTTGGTGGGCCTGTGACGGTCCGGGATTGTTTTACAGGAGACAGAATTAACGGTAATTCCGGCCATACTGCATTTGACGTTAGCAGCTCTGTCGTCAGGAAGATTTGGCATGTCTGCCTGCAAAAAATGCTGCTAAAAGGAATAAATTCCGAATAACAGCACCTTTGATTTCTTTTTAGATTTTATAATGTTCGCAGATATTCCGCGACGGCACGGGCGTCTTCCTCACTTAAATTCTGATTGAGCATGATGGCATTATTATGCTCCTTCTGCAAGGCTTGGGCGATGGGATCTTCCTTGAGCATGCCATCCGGGTTGAGAATCATATTCATCACCCATTCCGGGCTCCTGCGCTCATACAATCCTTTCATGGCAGGACCGATCATCCGCTGATCCACCATATGACAGGCAGTGCAGATACTCTTAAATGTAGCCTCACCTTTTGCGGCCATCTCCGTGTCAATTTCCGCTCCAAATTCGACGGAAGTAACAGGGCCCACACCTTTATTACTAAGGTCTACCGGAACCCCTTCAGACACCGTCTCCTTCTTGGTCTCCGCCTTGGTGCGATTCATTTCAAAACCGCCTTCCTTCTCCGCTTCTTTTTTTTCGCCACAGGCCGCTATCAGGGCACTTAGGGCCATTATAACGAATATTTTTTTCATGGATATTTCTTTTAGAACTACTAATATAAGAAATAGGGCGACTTATTTTAGCTCCTTTGCAAAATTAATGGCCCTTTTCTCATTGTAGTACATATTTCCTGTCCCGTAGAATCCTACATGGCCTCCAAAGGCGGGCGTCTCTAGATAGAGATATGGATTTTTTTCAGCTTCACGGAAGGGGTAACATTCAGGCCCTAAGAAAGAATCGTTGCGGGCATTTAGGATAAGTGCCGGAATCTTTATCTCCGGTAGGAAGGTATTGCAGCTGCATTGATGATAGTAGTCGAGCGCATCTGTAAACCCATGCGCCCTGCTGGTATAAAGGTCATCAAAATCCTTTAATGTCCGTATATTCCGGATGGTCGCATCAGTAAGGAGTTCCGGGAATCGCAACTGCTTGGCGCGCAGCTTCACCATCAGATGTTTGAGAAATCTTCTGGCATATAACCGGTTCTTCAATCGCAGCAGCTGCCTGAGCGAGCTGTATAAGTCACAAGGCACGGAAACCCCAATCACCGATGTTAATTCCTTAGGAAGATTCCTGTCCTCGCCGGCATATTTCATAGCCATATTTCCACCCAAACTAAATCCCTTGATACAGATCTCATTGTAGTTCCCGGTACCTGTAATATGCTGAATAACCGCTTCAAGATCTTCCGTGGCACCGGAATGGTAGGAACGGAAAAGACGGTTGGTCTCGCCGCTGCATCCTCTGAAATTGACGGCGCAGGTATCAAAGCCCTCGATATTGAATACCCGGGCACTGCCGGTGATATAGGGTCGTTGTCCGTTGCCTTCCAGTCCGTGAAGAAGCACTGCAACCTTCCCGCTTCTTTCAGCGGCAAAACTCCAGTCAAGGTCC
This sequence comes from Zeaxanthinibacter sp., assembly GCA_041743425.1. Classification (GTDB taxonomy): domain Bacteria; phylum Bacteroidota; class Bacteroidia; order Flavobacteriales; family Flavobacteriaceae; genus JTS-RE37. The sequence continues at coordinate 12,457 of JBGTMS010000104.1, forward strand.
ATAAAATCTCCGTCAGGCAGTTCCAGCCTTTCCCGTTGCTGTAAGAGGCCGTCAACCTTTCGGACAAGGCCGGAATAAATGGTTGATAGATGTGTGTTAGTAAAGAACCAGGGAGGTCGGTAGCGGTTGGATACAACAGGCATAACAATCAGAGCATTATATAATTGGTCATTCCGGGTATTCAGAAAGCAGAGCAACCTGCGCTTCTACTGCCAGTCTGAATTCTGATTTTAGCTGTCTGATCAGGCTGGCCACGTCCGGGGCATCATGGATACTCACCACCCCTTGCCCTGCGGACCAGATCGTCTTCCAGGCCTTAGCTTCAGTGTTCAGTTCTTTTCCAAAATCAATTTTAGTTCCTTTTTTAAGGTCGGCCTCACTAAGGCCGGCAGCTTTCAGACTGTCCGCAAGAAAATTGGCCGGCACCCCTGAAATCGCCGCGGTGTATACAACATCATCGGTGCCGGCGTTTATTATCATTTGTCGGTAAGCCTCAGGAGCCTGGCTTTCTCTGGTATTTATAAACCGTGTACCCATATAGGCGAGATCGGCTCCCATCTGTATGGCCGCTGCTATGTCCTTGCCGGTGCTGATTGCACCTGCCAGCAGTATCGTTTTGCTGTAAAATTGTTTAACCTCCGCGATAAGGGCCATCGGACTTAGGTTACCAGCATGTCCACCTGCTCCGGCCGCCACCAGGATTAGCCCATCCACTCCGGCCTCTGCTGCCTTTTCGGCATGTCGTTTTTTTATGATGTCATGAAATACCAGACCCCCGTAGCTATGAATAGCATCTACCAGCCGCGAAACAGCCCCAAGAGAAGTGATCACCAGAGGCACTTTGTGTTTGATGCATATTTCCAGATCTGCCTGCAGCCTTGGGTTGGTGGGATGAACAATGAGATTGACACCAAAAGGTGCAGCAGGCTTCCCGGTTTCGTTTTCAAATTGTTGCAATGCCGCTTTTATTTCTATTACCCAGGACTCAAAGCCATCCGTACTACGCTGGTTGAGAGCGGGAAAGGTGCCGACAATGCCGTTTGTACAACAGGCAATCACCAATTCAGGAGAGGAAATGAGAAACATAGGAGCAGCCACGGCGGGCAGTTGGAGGTCTTTAAAAAATGGTAGTTTCATTGATTTTCATTGATATGAAGTTCTAAATTAGGGATTATTAGGTGGCCAGAGGATGGGAATCGGCAAAAGTAACTTATTTTTGAAATTAGTATGCGCGCATAGTAAAAGCAAGCCCATGTTTATTAAGGAATTTGAAGTCCGCTGGAGCGATGTGGATGCCAACAGGCATCTTGCCAATAGTGCGTATATAAATTTTATGAGCCATACCCGGATGGCCTTTTTATGGGAACTGGGTTTTGACCAGGGCCTGATGCAAAATCGTAAGATGGGTCCGGTGGTCTTTTACGAGCATATGTATTATTTTAAAGAAGTGTTTCCGGGTAAACCTGTGCGGGTCTCATTAGAAATAGCAGGCCTGAGCCCAGATGGAAAATTCTTCTCCTTCCATCATGACTTTTACAATAGTGAGGGGAAGAATGTGGCTCATTGTGAAATGATGGGGGGTTGGATCAGCCTGCAAAGCCGGAAACTAACAGCACTTGATGAAGATCTGCTCGAGGTTTTTAACAAGGTGGATAAACCGGGGAATTTCAGGTATCTTACAAAAGCGGACACACGGTTATTTGCCAAAACTCCCAAAGACCTGTAGTCTGCGGTGCAGACCGTTATGGGTAATCTACCCGGTTTTCAGATATTGTGTCAGGAGGCATAGATTTTTTCCTGCTTGCCAGATACACACCCAACAGCACCAGAAGTGCGGCGATAAACTTCACATCGGTCATGCTGTCACGTCCCATCGCTACTGCAAATAGGATTCCGATCAGGGGTTGGACATAAACAAAGGCACTTAGTGTGGAGGCCCTGAGTTGTGTCAGTGCGAAAATATTAAAGAGATAAGTTAAAAAGGTGGTTCCCACTACTACAAATGTAATCCCCCAAATAGCCTCAGATGGTAAGTGGGACCAGTGTATTTCGGTTACCTCCTGCCACCCAAAAGGTAGGCAAATAACAATGCCCAGGGTAAATAACCATTTCATAAAAGTAAAGGGGTGGTATTTCTGGATGAGGGTTTTAGCGACAATCAGGTAGGAACCATAAAGCAGGGAGTTCAGCATGATCAGCGCGTTACCGAGCGGAATATTGGGTGCATCCCCGCGCGCCTCAGCCCCAAAGAGTAACAATCCCAGAGCACCAAGCAGCCCGATAAGAATCCCTACCATCTTTAAAAGTGCTATCTTCTCCTTAATTAAAAGGGCGGAAAGCAAGAGTACGATCAGAGGTGTGAGGGTGATCAATACTGAGCTGTTGATTGGGGTTGACAATGACAGACCCTTGAAAAAGGCCAGCATATTAAAACCCATACCAAGTAAGGCACAGAGTAGTAGCTTGGGGTAGTCCTTTTTTTCTATACGTTCCTTTGGTCCGAACCAGGATATACCCCAGAATAAAAATGCGGCTCCCGCCACCCTCAATACTATAAACCCATAGGGCTGTATATATCCGGGCATTACCCCTTTAGCGATTGTATGATTGAGGCCGTAAATGGTGGTGGCTCCAACAGCAGCGCATACGGCAAGGGTTCTCAGATTCAAGGGTGAAGCGCCTTCCTGGCCGCGGCTACAACCTTTTTGGTATTACCTATAAAAATCTGGTCATCGACTACCACTACAGGCCGTTTCAGAAACGTATAATGCTCCAGTATTAGCTTTTTAATATCCTTTTCTTTTAATTCCTTCTCTTTCAAATTTCTTGCCGCGTACAGACGGGCTCGCCTGCTGAAAAGTGCTTCATAGCTTCCGGCCATTTTCTTCAGTTCCTCAAGTTGGGCAGCGGTGAAGGATCCTGATTTGATATCCTGTAATTCCACCCCGGTCAGGGGAGCGAGTTCCTGGAGAATGCGGTGGCAGGTATCACAACTGCTCAAATGGTAAATTTTTTTCATGGGCGTATGTTTACGAGTTATTAAAGGGTACAAAACTATACTTTCCCGGATAAAAGGCCTTTCAGATCAATTACTATTTTTCAGTCGCTACTTTCAGGTACGCTGCAAACTCTTTTGGATCGGAGCAGGGTTGGGGAAATGCATAAGTCTGATGGCCCCAATTTCGCAGAAGGAAATGCAAACCTGATCCGCAAATATGGAGGTGCCCGATTTTAATTTCTCTGCTCCGGTAGAATCAGGATTTGAGATTCCCTGACAGGTAAGGCCTCACTTCTGAGTGGGGCAGGATGACTTCTACCGGCCCGTCGGCGTAGGAGGCTACTTCGTACTGATTATATATCAGTTGTATCCCTTTTGAAGTAAATCCTATATTTTCAGGCAGGTAGAATGAATCTTTTTCAAACATATAACCGGTACTGTTAATGGACCGGTCCCGTGGAATTTTTTCCTGATCCCGAAACTTCAATTCGGCAAATCTTGTGAATTCCTCACGATCACTAAACAACTCCCAGGACTCCATTTCCCTACCTTTTTTCTTGTCGAAGTTCAGGAATCGGGTTGATCCATAGCCGTGGGCACCACCTGTATACAGATAGGAGTCCAGTTTGATGGTGATCTTGAGGTGGTCTTCAAATGTCACGGTTCCTGTAATTTTTGCTTCCCATCCGACCGTTTCGCCCGGATACAATTCCAGCAGGTCGCGATATCCATTGGAAAATGCTTCAATAGCCTGAGGAATATCCTTTGCTTCAATCGCATCATCATAATTGAGTAGGGCAATGACTTCCTCCCGGAGCGCACTATTGATGACATTTCCAATCCGGTTCTTCTTTGTGGCCCCTGGGAGGGCAACCGCCACCTCAGGGCATTGTTCACAGTTGCTGCCTGAATAAACCAGCGGTTCCAGTGCCAGGGTGTCGCCATCACGACATGCTCCGAGTAAGAATAGTAATAGAAGGAGTGTAAAACGGGACCACATACAAGAGAAAGGGTTGGTTAGGAACAAAACTACAAATTACAATCATTGTAATCTCTGAAAGATAACGATACATTTGTGCCTATAATTATATCCTATGAGCGAAAAAGAGTTGCACTTCAACAGTAAAACCATCCACGGAGGGCAGGAACCTGACAAAGCCTACGGGGCAGTTATACCCCCGATCTACCAGACGTCTACCTATGCCCAGACCACGCCGGGAGGTCATAAGGGATACGAATATTCAAGAAGTGCCAATCCCACCCGGACGGCCCTTGAGCATTCCCTGGCCAGTATTGAAAGCGGAAATTATGGGCTGGCATTTGCCAGCGGCCTTGCCGCTATGGATGCAGTGATCAAACTACTTGAACCCGGGGATGAGGTCGTTTCAACCAATGACCTCTATGGGGGGAGTTATCGCCTTTTCCGCAAGGTATTTGAGAAATATGGGATCAAGTTTCATTTTATTGGAATGCAAGATCTGCAGGCTGTCAGGGCAGTTGTCAATGACAGAACAAAGCTGTTGTGGGTAGAGACCCCAACTAATCCAATGATGAACATCATTGACATTAAAGGAATAGCCAAAATTGCCAGGGAAAGGGGGTTACTCATGGCAGTTGACAACACTTTTGCAACGCCATATCTCCAGCGCCCACTGGAACTGGGAGCTGATATTGTAATGCATTCTGCCACCAAATACCTTGGCGGGCACAGTGATGTGGTTTTGGGCGCTCTAATAGTCAGAGACAAAACCCTGGCAGAACAGTTATATTTTATACAGAATGCCAGTGGGGCAGTTTGCGGACCGATGGACAGTTTTCTGGTCTTGAGGGGAATAAAGACCCTGCATGTCCGGATGCAGCGCCATTGTGAAAACGGCAGGGAAGTGGCCGGTTACCTGAGCGCTCACAAGGGAATTGAAAAGGTCTTCTGGCCCGGATTTGAGAAACATCCGAACCATGAAGTTGCCAGGGAACAGATGAAGGATTTTGGAGGAATGATCTCTTTTGTGCCAAGGGTAGGAAACCACGAAACGGCTGTCAGAATTGTTGAAAATCTAAGGTTATTCACTTTAGCAGAGTCGCTGGGTGGGGTCGAAAGCCTGGCCGGACATCCCGCAAGTATGACGCATGCCAGCATCCCTCGTGAGGAACGCATTAAGAGCGGGGTGGTTGACGCACTGATACGGCTGAGTGTGGGGATTGAAGATGCAGGGGATCTTATCAGGGATCTTGAACAGGCCATCGGGAAATAGGACACTGCTTTTATTTTCGCGTATGCACAATAACGATTACTTATCGAAGTTTTAAAAAATGCACTATTAAATTATAGAAATAGCATATTTTTGCGCTAAAATTTTGAAATCAATAAAAATCACACGATAATCATCGAAATCTATGGAGGCAAAGATCAAATCATTCATGGAAGAAGTAAAAGTCAGAAACGGGCACGAACCTGAATTTATACAGGCGGTGCAAGAAGTGGCCGAAACAGTGATTCCTTATATCTCCAAACACAAGATATACAACGGAAAAAATATACTTTTGCGGATGGTTGAGCCGGAACGCCTCATTTCTTTCAGGGTGGCCTGGATTGATGACAAGGGAGAGATCCATGTGAACCGGGGCTACCGGATTCAAATGAATTCTGCCATTGGGCCCTATAAGGGAGGACTTCGGTTTCATCCTAGTGTCAATGCAAGTATCCTGAAGTTTCTGGCGTTCGAGCAGGTTTTCAAAAATAGCCTCACTACCTTGCCAATGGGCGGTGGAAAGGGAGGATCAGATTTTGATCCAAAGGGAAAATCCGATGATGAAGTGATGCGATTCTGCCATTCCTTTATGACTGAATTATGCCGTCATATCGGCCCCAATACGGACGTTCCGGCAGGTGATATTGGGGTAGGCGCAAGGGAGATCGGTTTCCTGTTCGGAATGTATAAAAAAATCCGCAATGAGTTTACAGGAGTGCTGACCGGCAAGGGCTTGTCCTGGGGTGGTTCCAAGATACGCCCGGAGGCTACCGGCTATGGGACCGTATATTTTGCCCAAAGCATGCTAAAAACCGTTGGTAAGGATATCAGTGGCATGGAGGTAGTCATTTCCGGGTCGGGGAATGTGGCCCAGTTCGCCGCGGAAAAAGTGATTCAATTAGGTGGAAAGGTACTCACCCTTTCTGATTCTTCTGGTTATATACATGATCCGGACGGAATTGACAACAACAGACTCGCCTATGTGATGGAGTTAAAGAACACCAAGCGTGCCCGTATCTCTGAATATACCAAGAAATATAAGAAATCTACCTTCCATAAAGGGAAAGCACCATGGGGGGTACCCTGCCAGATTGCTCTTCCCAGTGCCACCCAGAATGAACTGGATGGCAAAGGCGCAAAAACCTTGCTTAAAAATGGTTGTATTTGTGTAGCAGAAGGGGCCAATATGCCTTCCACCCCCGAAGCCATACATGCCTTCCACGAAAAAAGGATCCTGTTTGCTCCCGGCAAGGCATCCAATGCTGGAGGTGTGGCTACTTCCGGTTTGGAAATGTCTCAAAATTCTCTGAGGATCAGCTGGACCCGCGAAGAAGTGGATGAACGTCTCAAAGGTATTATGGATGACATTCACGAGTCCTGTATTGCCTTTGGAAAGGAGAAGGACGGATATTGCAATTATGTCAAAGGCGCCAATATTGCCGGTTTTGTGAAGGTGGCGGACGCAATGCTTGCTCAGGGGGTTATTTGATTAAGATCTGTGTCCCATTGGGCTTTAATGAATAAAGAAATTTCCATTTCTCATCTTTGCCCCAAACGAATCCACATTACCGGGTTTCTTCCAGATGTGATATCAGGTAGGCATCACCATAGCTATGACTGACCTGGGAAAATATATAGAAGAAGATGCTCATAACAACACGGGCGATTATATTTTCATCGGTTAAGTATGGCGATTCGGGCCTTGTAGTCAAAGCGTATACTGCTTCGGCTGGGGTTACTTCCTATATGCTGAAAGGGGTTCTTGCTTCAAAAAAGGGCAAAGTCAGGACGGCTTATTTCCAGCCCCTCATGCAGCTGGAGATTGTAGCAAGCCATCGCAACAAAGGAGCGCTAGAATATATAAGCGAAGTGCGTATTGCTTATCCATACAGCAGTCTTCATACAGACAGTTCCAAAAGTGCTATGGCGCTGTTCCTCGCAGAAATGCTTGGAAACTGTATTAAAGAGGAAGAAAGCAATATCGCCCTGTTTGATTTTCTGGAAACCTCTTTTCAATGGCTTGATGCCCACGAACAAATTGCTAATTTTCACTTGTCATTTCTCCTTAGCCTATCTCGATACCTTGGATTCTACCCCGACATGACATACCCCTCCTTGCCCTATTTTGATTTGGTCGAGGGAGCCTTCATGTCCGGGCCCACCCTTCATCCGCATTTAAGCGGAAGATTGCTCGAACTATTTAAGCAGGTCCTGAGCCTTAACTATGAAACGGTTCATTCCTTAAGGATCAGCAAAGCGGAAAGGCTGGCCCTGCTCCAAATGCTAATTACCTATTTTGAAGTACATTTGCAGGGATTTATAAAACCTAAATCACTTTCCGTTTTAAATGAAGTATTCAGATGAAATGAAGAGACTTCTCTTTTTAACGACCCTTTTGTTGAGTTTAACCATCTGTGGACAACAAATTACCGTCCGGGAATCAGGTAGCGGCCAACCCCTGTCAGATGTTGAGGTCTATAATGCCAGCCAATCTAAATCAGTTACTTCAGATGTCAACGGCCTTTGTGATCTGTCCGTTTTTGACCGTTCGGAACGAATTACCTTTCGGCATCTGGGATATTTGACCAAAAGCGGGACGAAGGAAAATATGCTAAGACGAGGTTCGGTAATATTACTTACAGCATCGCCCGAACAGTTGAATGAAGTAGTTATATCAATTTCCAAATGGGAACAGCAGCAAAAGGATATTCCCCAGAAGATCACGGCGATCAGCGTGGAAGAAATTTTATTTAACAACCCTCAGACCTCCGCTGACCTGCTCCAACAGACCGGCCAGGTTTTTATTCAGAAGAGCCAGCTGGGCGGCGGCAGCCCTATGATTCGTGGATTCGCGACCAACAGAGTATTGTTGTCGGTAGACGGAGTGCGAATGAATAACGCCATTTTCAGAGGAGGAAATCTGCAGAATGTCATCTCTATTGACCCTTTGGCCGTACAGCGGTCAGAGGTCATCTTTGGCCCGGGATCTGTTATCTATGGTAGTGACGCCATAGGAGGAGTCATGAATTTTATAACAAAACAAGCACAATTTTCAACTACAGACAGCCTTGCATTTTCCGGAAACACGCTTTTCAGGTACGGCTCGGCCAATAACGAAAATACAGTTCACCTTGATTTAAACCTCGGTCACAGCCAATGGGCCTTTCTGACCAGTGTAACCTATAATGAATTTAGCGATCTTAAAATGGGCAGCCACGGCCCGAAATCCTATCTTCGGAATACCTTTGTTACTTCTGAAAACGGAACGGATGAACTAGCAATAAATGAAGATCCTAAGAAGCAGGTTCCTTCGGGATATAATCAGTTGAGCCTTATGCAGAAAATCAGCCACCGCCCCGCCGAAGACCTGCAATATGATCTCGGGATCCATTATTCGCACACATCAGAATATTCAAGGTATGACAGGCTTGTAAGACCGAATGGCTCCGGAGATGGTCTGCGATCAGCTGAATGGTCTTATGGACCTCAGAAATGGCTGATGGGTAACCTTCAACTCAATAAGACAGCCGTTGACAAATTCTATAATGCCTACAAGATCACAGGCGCCTACCAGTATTTTGAAGAAAGCCGAATCGACAGAAATTTTCAGGATCCAGGCCGATTCATTACCCGCGAAAAAGTGGATGCATTTTCTCTTGGAGTCGATTTTGTACATCAAACCATTGGAGCGCTGCAGTTGTACTACGGCTCAGAATATATTCATAACAAGGTGACCTCTCTGGGTAGTGAGCAGGATAGCAACACAGGCACTACTATCCCTGCTGCTTCACGGTACCCTGATGGTTCCACCTGGCAAAGCGCCGCCGCCTACGTAAATGGTTTGTATAAGGCCAGTACATCTCTTTCGATCCTATCTGGATTGCGATATAGCCATGTATGGCTTAATGCTGAATTTGAGCCCACTTTTTATCAGTTTCCTTTTGAAACTGCCAATCTGAACAACGGAGCACTCACGGGTAGCCTTGGGATTAGTTGGTTTCCTCAACCGAACCTGCAGATCACGGCTAATGCAGGCACTGCTTTCCGGTCGCCCAACATTGATGATGTGGGAAAGATATTTGAATCCGAACCCGGGTCTGTAGTGGTGCCTAATCCAGATCTGCAACCAGAGTATGCGTATAACGCTGAGCTGGGTATAAAGAAGAATTTTAAAGACCGGTTCGTTATGAGAGCGGCCACATTTTATACCTATCTGGAAGATGCACTTGTGAGAAGGGATTTTCTGTTCAACGGTGAGGAGGAGATTGTCTACAATGGTGAACCCAGCAATGTGCAGGCAATTCAGAACGCTGCAAGGGCTTATGTCTACGGGTTGGAACTGGGGGCTGATGCCTATCTTTCTGATAGGATTTCTTTAAGCTCACATTACACATTTACTCACGGAGTGGAGGAGGATGATGCAGGAGTCGATACCCCGGCACGTCATGCGGCTCCCACCTTTGGAGATGTTCATCTGATATGGTCTAATCAAA
>JBGTMS010000105.1:0-2668 GCA_041743425.1 Zeaxanthinibacter sp.
ACTTTGCCCTGGTATTGGGGATATTTCTCCAGAAATAAATCAAATATTTTCAGGCGCGCGGGAATTCCTTTGGAATAATCCAAGCGGTCGATAGAAAGCATCAGCTTCTGATCGCCCAACGAAGTTCTGAATCCCACTTCCCGGCTTAAGGTTTCCGGTGAAGCCGCTGATCTGGCGTATTTGTCATAGTCAATTCCCATCGGAAATGCGTCGATCACCACCGTACGCCCATCTTTGGAGATTTGCCCATGCTGATTGGATATATAACTTATTCTACTCACGGCACTCAAAAAGTGACGCATGTCGTCGTAGGTGTGAAAGCCTATCAGGTCAGATCCCAGCACCCCATCCAGTAACTGGCGGCGCCAGGGCAACAAACGGAAAACCTCAAAGGAAGGAAAGGGAATATGCAGAAAGAAACCGATACTCACATGGGGGAGTTTCTTTCGAATGAGATCCGGCAGCAGCAGCAGTTGATAGTCATGAACCCAAATGGTATCATCGTCATTCGCAACCTTTAATACTGCTTCACAAAATTTTTGATTTACTTGCTCATATGCTTTCCAGTATGACTTCTTGTAAAGGGCATACTGGTTGAAATAATGAAAAGTCGGCCAAAGGGTCTCATTGCTAAATCCTTCATAATACAGTTTTATTTCCTCCGGCGTCAGGTTTACCAACCGCATATTTTCCTTCTTCAACTCTACCGCTACCTGCTCTTCCTCTTTCTCATCGGTAAAATACATACCAGGCCAACCTATCCAAACATTCTCCCCTTCCTTATAAATCGATCCCAGTCCTGTGGCCAGACCTCCTTCACTCGGACTGAATACCAGTTCGCCATCTTTATCTTTATTTATTTTAACCGGTAGCCGGTTGGAGATAATTATCGTTCGTCCCATAGATTTTCAATATACCAAATGATTGAGGATTATGCACTTTTCATTCCAATCGATTGACCTGTCCTCTTTAAATAACCGATAAAATGGGGCAATGTTACTTTAAACCGCATGTCATTTCATTCCGTGACCTTCTGAATCCATTCGCTCATATCTGTGAGAAAACCCTCAATAAATTCTTTCGGTAGCGTCTGGTATTCGGCAGGGCTCCCGGTCCCGGCTTTTTGAAATAGATGGTTGGCTTCCGGATATATCTTCACTTCCACTTTCTCGTTCCCACCACCACGTAATGCCTGTTCCATGACCTCCGCATTTAGGCTCACCGATACTTGGGTATCCTTCTCTCCAAATAAAAGAAGTACGGGGCAGGTAACTTTCGATAACGTGGGAGCCGGATCATAGGTGAGAAAAAACCGTGTCCACGGACTTGCCAACTGATTTTTGACGGAAGCTGTTTGATTATTTATAAAATCTTCCTGGCTCATTTGCCCCTTAACCTCCTCCGGAAAAATGGCATACATGTCAATCATATAGGCCCGAATGGAATCCAGCATCTCCGATTCAGATAAGTTCATATCTATCAATGCCAGTACTTTGCGATTGGTGTTAACGGCTTTTGTAACCATTTCCTCAGACATCCCCTGGGCCGTCATGATAGCTTCCTGTTGTACCAAGGTCAACTCCATGCCCTTCACCCCATAGCCGGCCATCAGAATCAGGAAAGCAATTGAATCATTCTCCACCGCTACCATAGGGGCGATAATACCTCCCTCACTATGTCCGAGAATACCTATTTTCACAGGGTCTACACGCTCAATATTCCTTAAGTATTTTACCGCTGCCTGGACATCCTTCGAAAGGTCTTTGGAGGTAACGGACATGGGAGAACCTCCCGTCGAGGCTCCTGTGCCCCGGTCATCGAAGCGAAGAACAGCTATTCCCTGCGTGGCGAGGTGTTCGGCAATAAGCCGGAATGGCTCAAAACCAAACAGGTTGCTGTTACGGTCCTGGGCACCACTGCCACTTACCAGAATCAGCGCTGGAAAAGGCCCGCTGCCATCAGGGTAGGTAATTGTTCCTGCCAGGGTTATAGAATCATTTTCAAACGTAATGTCTTCAGATTCTTGAGCGTATCCGGCAGTTACCAAACACAGGAAGCAAAGGGTCAGGAATGAATTCATATTGTAAATTAAGCTAACTCAACCGTAGTCGTAAGTTTTCGGGGAGAATAACCCGCGGCCAAATCAGCAATCGCCCGGATGTGCTCTGGCGTAGTGCCGCAGCAGCCTCCCACCACATTGATGAGTTCCTCTTCCAGGAAGACACGTATTTGTTCGGCCATTTCCTCCGGGGTCTGATCATATTCTCCAAACTCGTTTGGTAAACCCGCATTCGGATGGGCACTGACAAAAAAGTTTGCTTCTTTGGCAAGAACCTGCAAATACGGCCTGAGGTCTTTGGCACCCAAGGCGCAGTTGAGTCCTATGCTCAACAGGGGCATATGTTCCAGGGAAATGAGAAATGCCTGGGTAGTCTGACCAGACAACGTTCTGCCGCTCGCATCGGTTATGGTGCCTGATACCATCACGGGTACTTCCCTGCCTAATTCATCAAACAATTCCGCAATGCCGAATAAGGCGGCCTTTGCATTGAGGGTATCAAATACAGTTTCCACCAACAGCATATCCACTTTTCCTTCGAGAAGGGCGGCGGCTTGTTCTTTATATGCCACTTTCAACGTATCGAAGTCAATGTTCCTGTAGCCCGGA
>JBGTMS010000106.1:0-39164 GCA_041743425.1 Zeaxanthinibacter sp.
AAATTCTTTCCCGATACCCCTTTGGAGGCGCTAGATGAACGCGATATTCGCGACTATCTTCTAAACCTCATTCGACAGAACAAATCGCATTCTTATATTAATCAGGCAGTCAATAGCATTAAATTCTACTATGAAGTTGTACTTGGAATGCCAAATCGTTTCTACGAAATTGAGCGTCCGCGTAAATTAAGAAAATTACCACAAGTTCTCTCACAAATGCAGGTGAAGTCCCTCCTAACAAATAGTATCAATTTAAAGCATAAATATATAATTGGACTATTGTATAGCTCAGGACTTAGGAGATCTGAATTGCTCAATTTAAAATTGGAGGATATAGATAGTAAACGTATGCTGCTAAGAATAAATCATGGAAAAGGTAACAAAGACAGCTATACGGTGCTGAGCAAAAATCTATTAACCGAGCTTAGAGTTTATTATAAGAAGTATCATCCTAAGATTTATTTATTTGAGAGCCCGGGTGGCGGACAATATTCAACTACAAGTGTCCTTAACATTGTGCGCCGGGCAGCACTTAAAGCTGGTATCCCCAGGAAAGTTACTCCTCATATGCTTCGTAATGGTTTTGCAACCCATCTTCTTGAGAAGGGCGTTGATCTTAGAAAGATCCAGGTGTTGCTGGGACACAATTCTAGCAAGACAACCGAGATCTATACCCATGTGGCAGAAAATTCCTTCAAGGGCCTGCATGATTTGTTATCTTAGTATAATTGGAATAAAGTACATATATACTTTATTCCTACGTTAGGCACAATTAGAATATGAATACAGATTTTCAAATAAATCAACTCCAAAGGTTACTAGACACACATGCAGATATGCAGCGAAGATCTCAGTATAATGACTTGAGTGACTTACCAAAAGTTGATAGGCAAGGTTTAGTAACGAGTTCAATTGCCGCAATTCATCGAATCTCTGGAGACAACTCCACCTATTCTAAGGAAATTGAAAAAGTACAATCCCTAAACAAATATCTACACGAACATACTTCAGATATAATGGGAATTGTTAGTGCATTGAAGTATGACATTGAGAATGGTTATTTACAAAGCTTGGTAGAGATTATTCATGCTGATATATTCTCTGACTTTCTTGATATGGCTAATCATCTTAATGAAAATGGATATAAAGACGCAGCAGCAGTTATCGCTGGTTCAACACTTGAAAATCACATCAAGCAACTATGCGACAAACATGGGATTGATATAAATGATGAGAAAGCAAAACCTAAAAAGGCAAGTTCCTTGAACGTAGAACTGACCAAAGAAAATGTTTACGAAAAACTGGATAGTAAAAATGTCACTGCATGGTTTGATTTAAGAAATAAAGCAGCTCATGGAAACTATAGTGAATACAATACTGACCAAGTCAAATTATTGATTTCAAGTATTCAAGATTTTATAGCACGAATAAAAGCATAAAATGGGGGAAGCATAACATAGGAGTAATGCGCTAATCTCATTGAGGTTAGAGATGATGGGTTCGATTCCCATCCCCCCCACTTTTAAATTAATATGACAGAACAAGAAATATACGATTTGTATGTACTCCAAAGCAAAAATGTGAGAAAGCTTAAGAAAGCGGAGAAAAATTTGATTCGGTCAATTAATCACTACTTAAAAAAAAGTGACGCATTCCAAGTAGAATTAAACACCAAACTATACGCGTTACTTTATTGTACCCTCTCAGAAGCCCAATTTATTCAGATTGTAAATACTCCAAACGGTTTTCAGTACACGGAAATTGAAAAGATCAAAAATGAAAAGAATAACAATGGAGTTGTTAAGGCATGGGAACTCATGCTCGATTTAGCTTTCGACAAAGTCGGAGATTGGAAAAACAATTCAGATTTGATGGAAAGAAGAGTGAAATTAGGAGAGATAATAATAGAATTCATTAAAGGTCCAAGTGAGTTAAGAAATAAAATTGCTCACGGTCAATGGGACATTGCCCTCAATCGAAAAAACACGAATAAAAACGAAACCAAGACATTGGAATTAAAGGAACTGAATGTAATAAAAATTAGCCGATGGAGTGAAGTTCATCAATTTTTAGGATTAATTATTAGGGACTTAATCCAATCACCCAAGAAAGGATTTCACAACAATTATTGGACAAACCTAACTAAACTGAATGAATTTATTACTGACAGTTCGAATTGGACAATGCAAAAACGAATAGAAAAACTTGAGAAAAGGAAAAATAAAAGTGCCTAACAAAACCTATACGCAATGCCCTCCGGGACACTGCGCATAGCCAAACCGTTAGCTTTAATTAGATCAGAAATTGTAATTGATAAAAATTTATAATAAAAAACTGAGATCAGTGTGTAGCCTTCCCTAAAAATAGGACAGTTTAAAATTCGAATTTATTAATTTTAAATTTTAACTGTCAGATGAAAAAAACCAAGTTTACAGAGAGCCAAATTATCAAAGCTCTAAAGGAAAATGAACAGGGTAGAAATGTTCAGGAGATAGCCAGGGAGATGGGTATCGATAAGAGTACGATCTACTATTGGCGCAAAAAGTATGGTGGAATGGAGAACAGCCATCTAAAAAGGCTCAAAGAGCTTGAAGATGAAAATCGCAAACTCAAGCAAATGTATGCTGATGCCAGCCTGGATATAAGGATGCTTAAAGATGTTCTCTCAAAAAAGTTTTAAGGCCTTCCGACAAACAAAATTGTGCAAGCTATCTCATTAAGCAGTACAAGGTATCATTAAAACGAGCCTGTTGGGTTGTTAACCTTACCCGCTCAATGTGGTACTACCGTAGTAAGAAGAATGACAAAGAGGTCATCGACAAGCTCTCTGATCTGGCGGTTGAATTACCAACCCGGGGATTTGATGAATACTACAAACGCATCCGTCGTGAAGGCCATAAATGGAATCGTAAACGTGTCTTAAGGGTCTATCGCAGCATGAAGCTCAAACTAAGGCGTAAGCACAAAAAGAGAATTATATCACGGGTAAAGCAGGCTCTGCAAGCCCCTTTAAGGCTCAATGAGTGCTGGAGCATGGATTTTATGGCTGATACACTTTCCGATGGAAGGAAGGTTCGTATTTTCAACGTAATGGATGATTGTAATCGGGAAGCTTTAGTGGTAGATCCAGCAATGAATTATCCCGCCAGAAGGGTTACCGAGACCCTTGAACACCTGGAGGAAGAGATTGGGCTTCCACAGACCATTCGTTGTGACAATGGTCCGGAGTTTCTATCCAAGGCATTTACTGGGTGGTGTAAAAGAAAGCGAATCGAGATTAAATTTATTCAACCAGGTAAACCGATGCAGAATGGATTTATTGAAAGACTTAATCGATTTTATAGGGAAGATGTACTGGATGCTTATTGGTTTAATGATCTCTACCAGCTAAGAACCCTGACCGACAAGTGGATGGAAGATTACAATAACAATCATCCACATGAATCGTTAGGGGATAAATCTCCTAGAGAATTTAAACCCAGATCACAGAAAGATTTTAATGAAAACCCTGGGTCATTTAATCAAAATTTGTTGAATTTAGAGTTGTCCTAAAAAGGGTAAGGCTACAAGTGATTAGTATGGATGAACAGGTCGATTGGATTCAATTTACTCCAAGAGATCATGAGGAGAGGCCATATATAATCATCGAAATGAAAGAATTCGATTTCCTTCGACATGCAGAGAAATGCCGAGATTGCAAGGAATTTATTAGTGCATTTGGTAATCATTCTTTAGATTGGCACATATCATATAACGATAAGGTTTTCAGGTTAGATGTAGAACAAATTGGTAAAGGTGAGTATCCTCATAACGAAATTAAACTCACAATGTCCGACTATAACCCCGGAACCAAACTAACTTTAATATTTCATCCATGGCCAACCGACAAAACCAAATTAAAAATACTTCTTCAGAATTCAGTTTTAGACGAAATATATGAGGATGCTTGTATAATTCGAGATTTAATAAATGAATAAAAACTAAAGCTAACAGCGGCTATAATTCAACTGTCCATCTTGCATCCAATAAAAATTTTACCTTTATTCAGCTTGATTTCGAAGCTTGAAAATCCTGTCGGATTTACCAGCCGAAATCATAGCCGAAACGTTATAGGCAATTAATAGAAATAAATGTATGTATATTTTGACTTAAACGTTTTTGATCGAATAGAGAAAAAAACGAGCCTTGAAGCTGCAGAGAGAGAAATATACTCTGACCTACAAAAAATAGTACTTGAAGAAAAAATAATAGTTCCCTATTCTAATGCTCACCTAAATGATTTATTCCGTGGCTTTCAAAAGAATCCAAACTTCATTGAAGGTCATCTAAGGAATATTCAAGACCTGACTAAAAATCTCTGTGTGTGTCAATATTGGAACAGAGAAGAAGCGACCTGGCATAATAGAAACATCTTTGAATTTTTTGAAGAAAAGAAATCCGAATGGGAATTTGAACCTCAATCATTGGATGAGCTATTCAAGGACTCTGGAATTCCAAATATTCTTCTGCCATTTAAATTAATTGATCTTGACAAGTCATGGAAACAAGGTTATAGTCATGATCCTATGTTTGGTATTATGTTTCCAAATGCGAGAACACAAAATACTGCATATTCACTAATGGAGGATATTTTTAATTTTCAGTTTAGATTAAAATCTGACTATTCCCTTTACAAGAAATTTAGAGCATATTTGATCCAGAGTATAAATAAATTGAAAACTAACAGAGAATATTTGAAATCTATTAAAGAACAATTTAAGGGTACACCTAAACACTTAGATATATTCGAGTTGTCTAAACTTCATGGGCCAAAGAATAATTCATTAAAAAATAGAAATTATTCGAATGTTTTAGATGTCTTTTACAAATATGATCTTAAGGGCTACAAGTCCGATTCAGACTATAATAGCATGTTTGATGATTCATTACATACATTTTATGCCGCCCATTGTGATTTTTTTATTACCAATGATGATAGATGTAAATACAAAGCTGAGAAAACATATAAAAGATTGGGAGTTAAAACCATTGTATTAAAGCCTGCTGAATGCAACCAAATATTAACTGCCTATAACAATGGCTATAATTCATAGCTAGTACTATACACAAATGAAAATCTCTAACTTTAATACGGCCTGATTTGGGAGCCTGAAATCCCCCGGATTTCATTACCGCTACAAATCATAGCCTTACCGTTGTACGTCACTTTATCCAGATGGCAATGCGACGGGTAACCCAATGACAAATTATGATTTGCAAACGTATAAAACCAGCAATTGAAATTTGTAACTTCGTCAAGGAGTATGTAATATTTCATGCCGTTTTTGACTGTAATGCAAATATTCCTTCAAAGTCATACCCTATTAATCCTGAAGAAGGAATAACATTTATCGTTAACGGAAGACTATTTTCTGAAATCCCGGAATTAGGCACTTCGCAACAACGGCCTCAAATCACATTATTTGGGTTGCCAGGTTACAGGCAAAACTTATTCATTTCGCATGAATATTTAATGTTTCATGTACGGTTTCTGCCAGGTGGTCTTTTTAAATTGTTGGGAATACCGATGACTGAATTGCTACATAAATACATTGATGCTGAGTTAATTTTTGGACAGGAAATAAAGTTTGTAAACGAACAACTTGCAAATACACAAAACTATGACTGTATGCCTTTTATTTTGGATAATTATTTTTTGAGAAAGATAACCCAACTCAAAAAAAATGAACATCCAATAGACCAAATTGGCAAAATGATTTTGGAAAATCCACAAAGTTTTAATTTAGAAAAGAGCGCCGGTAAAGCCTGCCTTAGCCATCGGCAATTTGAGAAAAGGTTTGTTCAGCAAATCGGCATTACGCCAAAACATTTTTCCAGAATTTGCCGTTTTTACCAGGCATACGAATTAAAAGAACAGCAGCCAAAACTTGATTGGTTGAGCATTGCAGTGCAAACTGGCTATAGCGACTATCAGCATCTCGTAAAAGATTTTAAGGAATTTGCCGGCACGTCACCAAACATTTTTATTGAAGAGTGTTTGAGCAATCCTGAACGGGTATTGAACATTGCCAATGGTTTTGTAGGAGCTTAAAAAGACGATTTTTTACCACCAGAAAACTTTCCATTTGATTGAGATTTGTGATGTACTAAAACAAATAAAACAATGGAAAGGAGAAAATTTATTTTAACATCGGCTCTTAGCGTTCCCGCATTTGCATTTGGACAAAAGGCTAAGTTAAAGCAGAAATATTCTAAAAAAGGATTTGTTGTAAAAGCCAACAAAAGCAGGTTTAACGAACAAACCAAACTCTTTGGCTCTAATCCGGTCGACATCAAAGTATCTACAAAAGACACCGATGGTGCTTTGAGCATATCGGAATACACCGGCTACACAAAAGGTGGCCCACCGCTCCACATTCACCCACACATAGACGAGATCTTTATTGTTATTGAAGGCGAGCATCTTTTTCAGTTGGGTGATGAACAATTTCATTTGATGGCAGGCGACACAATTTTTATTCCTCGTGGTGTTCCCCATGCACCGGCACAATTAGCCGACAAAGGCAAATACCTTTTCTTTTTCACACCGTCGGGGGAAATGGAAGACTTTTTTAGGGTATTAGGCGAACTAAAAGTAAATGAACAAGCATCTCCTGAACAAATGGCTAAACTTTTTACAGACTATGACATGAAAGTTGTGGGGCCACCTTTGAAAATTTAGTCCTGACTTTGGACGATAGAAAAGCGGCGTACAACACAAGTATTTGCAATAGCAGGGGGCAACATGCAAATCCTCGTCTGTAAATCACTTTCGGCAGCAGTTCCAGCGTGACCTTAGTAATTTAGCTTTTGTTCATATCTTCATCTTTTGTTTTCAATCAGAGGTAGTTCGGTCTGACGTTTTTCAAATGCCCTGCCATCGCAAATACTCAACGTTGGCATTAATTTAAAATGAGCATTAAATTTTTAAAATATTACGCAATAATATTTTTAGCCTTTCATTCTTGTGAGCAGCTGGATTCGAAAAATGAAAGGAACATCCTCAGTGAGGAAAATCTGAAATTGAAGGACTCGATTGACAAAATTTTATTGTTAAAAGAAAAATCTTTTCTAATTGATAGTGTCGAAATGGACTTTTCTGAAGGCCTTCTTGGAACTCTTACTTATGCAGATACATTAGTTCTATCAGCCAGATTTTCGGATTGTGGAGAGTTTGGCGGACATAAAGAATATTTAAAAATCTACTCTGAAAAGGAAATATATATGTGTCTCTTTATAAACAAAATGGTCGATTGTGATCAAAGCTACACCGACTTTATCAGGATTGACAGCAGCCTTGTCGAACTTTCAGAGAAAAACCAAAAACGAGTTCTAGAATATTTATTGGAATTGACAGAAGTCAGTATGCTACATCAGGACTTATCAAATAATTTTAGTAATGATTACGAAATGTACATTAGTTCAGGGCTTAGTGGAGAACCGTATTTTCTTGAAAGCCAATTAATGAATTGGTATTTTCAAGACCAATCCTTGAAATGGCAAGAGTTTATAAAATTGAGAAATGAAATAAAAACTAATTCCAACAACACCTATAGCAAATAGGGCGGTATGTGCTTAATCCAAAGGCTTGAGCGTGTTTCAGAATTCCACCAAATCCTTTGATTTGGGTTATGAGAAACACGGGAAAAACAAAATGCACAAGCTTTGGCTACGGGCTAAACGGAAAGGGAAGTGCTTATCCGCTGCCCTACTTGCCATAGCTTAGACGTTGTACTTAATGTGAAGAAATATTTTTTGACATTTATTATCGCACCATTGTTTGCAATTAGTTGTAAGTCACAAGAATTAACTTGTACTGATTTCAAAATCGGAAAATTCTATATTCCCACAACAGAAGAGTTAAAAACAATGACCATTGCCATGAACGCTTATATTCAGGACTTCAAAATAGAATTGGACTCAACCGTTAATAAAACAGTAATTGCTAGAAAAGAAAAGACTCAAATTGAATGGACAAACGGAATTGGAAATGGAATTCCGAAATATGAAATAATTGATTGGATAGACGATTGTACTTATCACCTAACGTATGACGCATCTAAGTCGGAATTGAACGAGGACGAAAAATGGATTAACGCAAATAATGGAATTGTTGTTTCCAACCGAAAAATCGAGGGAAAATGCATGTTTTATAATACCACAATGACAACCAACGAAGGACAAGAAATTACGCAGGAAGGAACAATCTGTGCGGAATAATACTAGGCAGAACAACGTATTATAAAACATGGCTAAAACAGGCTTTTTGAGAAATTTAAGATAAACCGAAAATTTAAAATTCGGCGCTGGGTGAATTCGAAACTTTAGCGACTTGTATCACGCTGCTAACCGTTGGCAATAATATAAAATAACAAAATGCATCCAATTTTAATACTAACATTTATCATTATAGGCCTTTGGTCTGTAACAACAACTTTCAGAGCAATCTATCTGATTCTGACAAACGAATTTTAAGGCGATAAAACAACTTGGGTTTTGATTTCAATGATTGGAATTATTGGGCCAATAAAATGGATTACAAAAGGAAAAAAACTGCTTTCTAAATGAAATACAGCATTCCAGTTTAAAGAGGCCACTTGATCTGCTCCCATTTTATGTACCTGTCCATTGGAGCACATCCGGTTTATGGATTCCTTTCTGATCAAAATAAACCATTAATATAAACAACAATTTTTTACTAAAATCACCCCTTAAAAGGGAGGGTTCATAGCCATTTTTTTTTAATAAATAATGAATGAAAGTGATATCATCAATATTTATAATATTCTGTTTTTCATAATATTAAAATCCCATTTTGGGCGGCTGCCCGTTATTCTCTTGCTTCTCCTTAGCCTCGCCTTGCCGGGTAAAATTGTAGAAATTGCAACCTAGTAGCATGCGCCCTAATTCGATTTTATTTAACGCTTATCTTCTCGTACGCTGTAAAATCGAATCAGGAACCTTGCGCAAAGTTATGTGTAAGGTTTGGGGCCAATGATTCGGCCAATATTTCAGTATATGGGTTAACAGAGATTGATTATAATTACTCCTATATGTTAAATATTGTTATATATTGTTAAATTTACAGATGGTGAGAAGTGCGGTGAGGAAGCAAATCGGACTTCGATTAATGCCTTTAAAATATGGGTTGCAGGGGTAAATGTTCGAGTCCCGTCCGGACCGCAATATATCAAGCCCTCGCATGTAAGTGCGGGGGTTTTTTAGTTGTAGTGCGTAATGCATGCTTCTAAAGAGATAAAACTAAAAGGAAGGTGGTTTTTAAAAAGTAGTCGATCTTCCTTTATTTTGACATAGATATGGTGGATAATGTCATTCTTATCCTTAAAATATGTATAACCGTTACCATTTCAACTTCCCGCTTTTACAGGTACGATAAATGTTTGCAATGCGGCCATCAAAAAAAGTATGCTTTTATTCATGATAAGATATTCATGCTAGTTGATCCGGGAAGCGTCCATCCTACATTAGAATTTTGTTCACCGGTTCTAAGGATTTTGGCACATCGGTCTCTTCCAACATTTCCCTAAGATCAATTTCGATAGTCCTGGAAAGTGCCGCCATAGGAATATCGTTTGCACCCCCTTCGAACGGGTTTTCGGTACTTTCGCCTACTTGCTCCAGGGAAGTAAAGACCCAGCCAACGATTACGGTGAAAGGAATGGTCAACCATATACCGTAATCGGCCAGCCTGGCAAATTCGTTCAACATGCCGAAGGGCAAGAGGATGACCAACAGATTGATGAAAAATAAATTGATACTCGCAAATTGCCGGGGATATGGAAAATTTTTGATGCGCTCGGCCTTGCCTTGGTGTGTATAAAATTCCTTAATGAGACCTTCCATTTCCACATAGGGGAAAGCATCTATGAGACCTTTTTTTCTCAAGTTGCTCAAATCACTTGATTGCAGGCTCAACAAATGGGTCGCCCTATTTTTCTTTTTCAGTACATAATCAAAATCAGCTTCCATAAGAAATGGTTTCATTTCGTCCTCCAACTGTGTCTCCCATTCCGGTACGCTGTAATGTCTGCGATATTCTTTGGCGTAGGCCTTGTTCATATTTTCCCATTCCTTCGGTTGCCGTAACTGAAAACGCAAGGCCGTTAACCAGGCTATGTGACGATAGATCAATCTTTGGTGGACCATTTTCAGATCGCCTTGCGTTTTGGCTTCAGCATTTGGCGCGGTAACAAAATCTTTCGCCATTACGCCCCAAGTCCGGCTATCATTTACTATGGCTCCCCATATCATTCGTGCTTCCCAAAGTCTGTTATAGGTCTGGGTATTCTTAAACCCGACGATAAAAGCGGCCGCGGTGCCCACAAGTGCGACCGGCACCCATGGGATCCCCAACCATGTAAAGCCAAAAAAACCGTATAAAACCGTCGGCACGACCGCGATGAACAAAAGCCAATAAATTGAGCGTCGTGTCCAGATTAGGAATTCGTTTATTTTGTAGTGACTTCCAGTATGCATATTATTATTTTTTTGGTTTTTGACGGAAACTAATTTAGGTATAAGTATTCCAACCAAAGCCAAAACAAGATTTTACGGAAGGAATATTCATTAAAAAAAGTTAAAAACCTGGAACCATATTGGCTTGTATTAATAGTGGCTCAGCCATTCCGTTAAAGGACCTTTATGGGACGCCATGATATTTTAACAAGGGTTTTGACAACATATAACCTTAACAGAAGGTTTTCATTCCTCTAATAAATTAAACTCTTGTTCATGTTGAGCATGGCGGAGCCTTCAAAAAAGCACCTCTTAAAAAGTCCTTTGCTACAAGTTGTTTTCTCATAAGGATTGAGTTCCATCCGGATCGCTGTAGGTCAAACCCCTCTCGCGAAAGTGCGCTGGGTTTTTTAGTTTTAACGCCTGGAAGATTCCTTCGGAAGATTTACTACCAAAAAAACCCAGATAGTCTGTAACAGGAGCTGATATATTGTATTACTCCCTGAAATTTGGACCATGGGTTAAGTTAAGAATTACTATCTTCAATTCAACAGACCTATGAAACCATCCAAAAGAAAACCAGCCAGAGGACGGGCAGATTCCGTGCACAATTCAAGGCAATGGCTGACCTTATGAGCTAATTAAAATCCCGGTAAATCAAAAAATTATTTTAATCTAAAATTTATATACTATATGAAACCTTTATTTATTCTCTGGGCAATTCTTTTCGCTTTTCCATTAAATGACTTGTCAGCACAAAATGTGACGACCCCTCTTCGTATTATAGCCTTTGGGGCTCACCCGGATGATGCTGAATTGAAGGCAGGTGGCGTGGCTGCCAGCTGGGCCGC
Source organism: Zeaxanthinibacter sp. (assembly GCA_041743425.1). Taxonomy (GTDB): domain Bacteria; phylum Bacteroidota; class Bacteroidia; order Flavobacteriales; family Flavobacteriaceae; genus JTS-RE37. Next base: position 11,367 of record JBGTMS010000106.1, read on the forward strand.
AAAAGGACATCAGGTTAAATTTGTCGCCATGACAAATGGTGATGTCGGCCACTTTAAGGAAGCCGGTGGGCCGCTAGCTATCCGGAGATCGGCTGAAGCACAGGAGTGCGCGAAATTATTGGGAATAGAAACGGAGGTTTTAGATATTCATGATGGGGAGCTCATGCCTACTTTGGAAAACCGCAAGACTGTGGCTCGACTTATTAGAGAATGGCAGGCAGATATAGTGCTGTTTCATCGACCTTATGACTATCATCCTGATCACAGATATACAGGAGTTTTAGTGCAGGATGCATCAGTAGTGGTGGTGGCGCCTTTTTTCTTGCCTCTCACCCCTTCTACCCAGCAGAATCCCATATTTATGTATTACTCCGATAGTTTCGAATATCCATATCCTACAGTGCCGACTATAGCAGTTGGTATTGATGAAGTTGCTGAAAAAAAATGGAACTGCCTCAGGGCCATGCCCTCACAAATGGCGGATGCTGATTCCTGGCAAGGGAGGTATTTACCCAATGTGCCAGAAAATGAGCAACAGCGACAGGAGTATATTGTTGGCGTCCATAAAAAAAATAATGCCGAAAGGGCTGACAAATACCGTGAGCGACTTGTAGAACTGTATGGTCAGGACAAAGGTAACGCCATAGAATATGCAGAAGTATTTGAACTTTGTCAATACGGCAGACAGGCATCTGTGGAGGAGTTGAAAAAATTGTTTTTGATAGATGACGCTACAACCATTGAGCCTTCGAAGGTTAAGCCAAATTAAGATGGTACATCCGTCTACTTTGGGTCAGTAAGTTTCCTTTATATCATCGGCAAGAGCATAAACATCGTTCTAATTTTTATGTTGAATGCCCATTGTTTCCAACAGATCCCTACCGGACATTGCCCTGGCCGTTGCGGCCCGTAAAATGGCATATCCATAATTTAGGTAGCTATTTTGATAATTCCTATTGCATTCCCTTTTAAAGGCACTGTCAAATAGGAATTCCAATAAAAATTAACTGCGACAGCCTCCATATTGGAGGTCTCTCTCTATACCTTTGAGGCCCTACAGGCAAATTTATTTTCAGCTGATGTAATCCTTGCCAGCAAAATACCCTGATTAATTATTTTTTCCTTTACCGTATGTTGCCATAAATTTTTCTTTCATGGAGTTCTAGCCTGAATGTTTGCGTAAATAATTGTTGTTGGATATTCCTGTATTGTTCGAAGTCACGACTATTTATTCTTTACCAACTTCTTTTCAAAAGTATTGGGCATCATTTAACAGCTCCCTGTTTCCAGCTAATAAAAAGACAGGGTCTCCCCTGTCTTTTCCCCAAATCTTACCATGAACTTAACCTACTTATGCTATGGTCTGACAAATATAGCCCACGGTCCTCTGCTTGTAAAATTTATCAGTCAAACTACCGCGATTTAAGTTATACCGGGAAATATTTAAAATTGGGAGGGAACTCTTTTCCAGGAAAATATAAAAAGCCCCGAAAAGATATACCAAAGAAATAATTTTAACATTTGCGGGACTGTGGTTCTTACTAATTGTCTTTTAAATTAAATTCCTAATCGTGATGATTTCATCATTATACAATGGCTATTTGATTACCTGATACAACTGGCCTTTTTGATCCTTAAAAAAATGCACAAAAATTGGACATCATACGTAAATTTATTTTACAGTTTTTAATTCCTCAGCCCAGGAATTTTCCCCTAATAATTTGATAGTCTGTAATTTGCATATTTGGTATAAAATTAGGTGAGATATTCAGATGTATGTGATAAATGAGCAATTGCAGGCTTCCCTAAATTCGCCAATTCACAAATTTAAAAATGGGTAACTTTTTAAAATTTTTCTAAATTGATTTTAACACATGAAGAGTGACCTTACAACCTTTTTATCAAAGGTGTCATGATCGGGAATTATATCAAAACTTCAGGGCGCAATTTGCTTCGGAACAAGCTCTTCTCGACCATCAATATTATTGGCCTTAGTATCAGTATGTCCGTTGGGCTATTGCTGATCGCATTCATTGTAGACCTGCAATCATATGACAGCTTCCACAAGAATGGGGATCGGATCTATCGCATCACCAACATTACGACTTCCAATACTGAACAAGCCAGGAAGTTTGCATCTACCTCTGTAAAGGCCGGAAAGCTGATCCGGGAAAAGGTCTCCGGACTTGAAGAAGTGGCCATTATGCGCAACGACTTTTCGCAGGATGCGAAGGTAGGTGATCATATTCTTCCCATCATAGGTTTCTGGGCGGAGCCATCTTTTTTCAGAATATTTACATTTCCAATGCTTGAGGGTAATCCCGACACCGCGCTTAAAGATCCTTACTCTATCGTTCTTACCGAGACGGCAGCAAAAAAGTTATTTGGCAACAAAGCTGCGCTGGGGAAAGCGATCAAATTTGATACGCGCAATTACCAGGTGACGGGAGTAATGAAAGACGTTCCCTTCTTTTCGCATATCAATTTTGAAGCCCTGGTTTCCTTCTCCACAGCCGAACAGATGTATGACACCGATCCCGATTTTGAGTCATGGACCAACATGTCATCGAACTTCGTGTACCTCCTCAAGCAGGAGAATGCCAACTTGTCTTCCATCCAATTTCAGCTTGACGAAATTTCAAAAGCGGAGAATCTGACGGAAGAAAACACCAACATTCAACTTGAACTTCTTCCGTTAAATGAGACCGTGGTCGGAGAAAATCTCATATCCATGGCCCGCCTGGGACCACACCTGCCTCCACTGGTACTTTGGCTATTAGGCGGTCTTACCCTGGTGGTGATTTTGTCTGCCTGTTTCAACTATACCATTCTTACAATAGCCCGCGCCATGCGCCGCTTTAAGGAAGTAGGTCTTCGTAAAGCTATAGGTGCCGGAAAAAGCCAGGTTCGACTGCAATTCCTGGTGGAGGCCGTCATGATCTCTCTGACAGCGCTTCTTCTTTCTTTCTTACTATTTCTCTTATTAAGACCACAACTGATCAGCCTGGCACCAGAGCTCCAATATATGGTGAAGTTAGAGCTCACACCAACGATGGTCATAGCCTTTATCTTCCTTTCGCTCGTCATTGGTGTTATTGCCGGCTTCATTCCTGCCATTTTTTTTTCTAAAGTCACCGCCATCCAGGCACTCAGGAGCGAGTCGGCGGTTAAAGTCTTTAAACATGTCCCCCTCAGACGCGCCCTTGTCGTGATCCAATACACACTCACACTTATTTTTATAACATCAACTGCCATCGGATATGTGCAGTATAAAAATATACTCGCATTCGATTTAGGATTCAGCACAGAAAATATTCTGAACATTGATATGCAGGGCAATAAACCCGTTGGACTTCTCAGCGAACTGCGCGGGATACCTGAGGTAACGGCCCTGTCCCGATCGATGATTGTAACAAGCATAGGGAATGCCTGGGGCGGCTATATGAAATATAAAGATGCGGGCGATTCTACATTGATCATGACCAACCACGTTGACGAAAACTATCTTCCGCTACACGGCCATGAGCTTCTTGCCGGAGGAAATTTTGTCGCCAGACCCACAACGGCAGAAGCTTTCAGCGAAGTGATCGTTAACGAGCAATTCTTAAAGCGATTCGGCATTGGTGATAACGACCCCGACAAAGCCATCGGCGAGGAGGTCACCTTCAGCAATTACAAATTAAGTGGTCTCAAAATGACCATTGTTGGGGTTATAAAGGACTTTCACTATGGAAAGGTTGACAACCTTATTGAGCCTGCCGCATTCATGTTCTGGACGCCCGAAGACAGGGCATTCATTAATGTCAAAATAAAAAGCACTGATATGCCGGCAACCATGGCCAGGATCGGGACTTTATGGAAGAAAATCGATCCTGTTCACCCATTCCAGGCGCAATTCTATGACGAGGCACTTGAAGAAGCATACAGCGAATTCTCTGCCATGATCAAAATCATCGGTTTCCTTTCCTTCCTCGCCATTACCATTGCGTCCATGGGATTGTTCGGAATGGTGGCGTTCACTACAGAAACGAGGTTGAAGGAAATCAGCATCCGAAAGGTGATGGGTGCAAGCTCCGGCAAAATAATGTTCCTATTAAGTCGGGGTTTTGTAGTACTTCTGGCGGTATCAGCGCTCATAGCCTTGCCAGTAACGTACCTCTTTTTCGAAAACATCGTGCTTACCCGTTTTCCGTATCACACCCCAATTCAGATCGCTGAGCTGTTCGTCGGCTTATTGGCAGTATTTTTAATAGCTTTCATTATGATCGGATCTCTGACAATGAAGGCGGCAAAGATCAATCCGGCGGAAGTCCTGAAGTCTGAATAGGTGTAGCTAATTTCAATTTTTTTGTCGATATAATTCAGCTTACGACCTCTATTAAAAAACATTTTCCATCCCAATAGTTCAATTATCTTATCATTTGGGTCTCATCTTCAATACTATCCTTAGCCCATCATTATCCCATTATAAAATAGCGACCTCCCGGGAAATACGTTACCTGTGGGAGGGGGATTTATTTTGTGGTGGTCAGTTGATTTTAAATTCTTAGAGTTACAATAGGGTGAAGATTGAATTTAATAAGGCAGCTAAGCTACCATTAAATATTCCTGTCGTCGTTGTAAAATCAATAGATTGACAGGGACATCCGAGCTGATATCTCTGGTCCCGACCTACATCCCCGACAAATGTTTCCAGAAGTACATTTCCCAAGTTGAATATTTTTGTATTTATAATTCTGGTAACCCACTTAAGACCTGTAAATCAATCCAAGTCCTCCTGAAAATTTTACTGCTGGTATTATAGAGATGTATTGAAAAATTGATGTTAAGCGAATTAATGTTAATTATCAATATCCCCCTTAGAGGGGGATTAATATTTAATTATTGCTTCTTAATTTTAGCCCTTTATTCTTAACTTACACACTTTTGTAGTACTTTTTTGTAATATCCATTCTATTGTCGAAATTACGTGATCAACACAAGGCTTTCAGTCTCTAAACTAGCATCAGCACGCATGAAATTACACCTAAATTACTTTCTGTTTTGCCTTCCACTACTTCTGATGACAGGATGCGGAGCTGACAAGGAAAAAGAAAAAGAAGGATCGGTTGCTGAATTCAGAGTACCTGTTGAATATTATCAACTGGATAATGGTTTAAAGGTCATCCTGTCTCAGGACAACACTTCTCCGACGGCCATTGTTGCCGTGTATTACAACATCGGCTTTAGAATTGAGCCGAAGGATAAGACTGGATTCGCCCATTTATTTGAGCATATGATGTTTCAGGGTTCCCAAAACCTGGGCAAAATGGAGTTTGTAAAGCTGGTACAGCAGAACGGAGGCGTCCTGAATGGCTCCACCCGTTTTGACTATACCAATTATTTCGAAATAGTCCCATCCCACAAACTCGAGACGATGTTGTGGGCTGAAGGAGACAGAATGCGAGGGTTGGCCATTACTCAGGAAAATCTCACCAATCAGCAGGGGGTGGTTAAAAATGAGGTCAAGGTCAACGTCCTGAATCAGCCCTACGGAGGTTTTCCCTGGTTGGATATGCCGCAATACGCTAATGAAAACTGGTACAATGCTCACAATTTTTATGGCGACCTGGAAGATCTGGATGCGGCCAATCTGGAGGACGTTTCCTCTTTCTTTAAAACGTATTACGCCCCCAACAATGCAGCGCTGGCTGTGGTTGGGGATTTTGACATTGAAAAGGCAAAAGAATGGATACAGAAGTATTTTAAGGATATCCCTTCTTCTGAACTCCCTCCTCCGCCTGATCTGAAAGAACCCAGGCAGCAAAAGGAAAAAAACTTTGTAAAAGATGACTCCCTTGCAAATAAGCCTGCCATTGCCATCGCGTATCATATGCCGGATAGAAATACTCCGGAATATTATGCGATGGGCCTTTTGGACCAAATCCTGGTTCAGGGAGACAACAGCCTGCTGGCCCAAAAACTGGAAAAGGAAAGGGGGTTTACTTCCGATGTTAGCGGCGGAATCAATTATCTCGGGAATATGTTTAATTATAAAGGGCCCATGCTCTGGATGTATAACCTGACTTATGACAAGGAAACGTCGGATGAGGAAATTCTGGTTTCCATAGATTCTGTGATGACCGGGTTAAAGTCGGATATTTCCCAGCAAATGCTAGATCAGGCAGTCGTAAAAATCCGCTCTCAATTCTATGACGATGTCGGTGGTACCTTTGGCCTTGGCAGGGCAGACTTGTTATGCAGTTTTGCACTATTTGATGATGATCCCGGCCGGATAAATTCCCTGGAGGAAGAATTCAAAAAAGTAACCCCAGGAACAGTCAGAAATACTATCGATCAATTCCTTATCAAAGAAAATCGCACCATATTAAAGGTGAATCCACTTTTGACAGAAAACGAAAAATCTCAATAATTTGCGGACAACCACTTTATTATTAGTAACCCTGGTCTTCTCAGTTATACAACTGGGGGCTCAGGAAAAGGAACAGCCCCCCAAAGGAGGTGAACCAAAAAACTTTACTTTACCTGAAAAAGATGTGGTCACCTATGACAATGGCCTGACACTGGTCCTCATCCCTTATGGCTCCATACCGAAAGCCAATATTGAATTCATTGTAAAGACAGGTAATATCAATGAAAATGAAAACCAGGTATGGCTTTCCGATCTCATGGTAGATTTGCTGGAAGAAGGAACCACAAATAAAACGGCCAAACAGGTGGCAGATGAAATTGCCGGAATGGGTGGTAACCTAAACATCGCGGTGGGAACACATACCACGTCCGTCAGTGTTTCTGTACTCTATGAATTTGCGCCAAAGGCGATCGCCCTGATGGCAGACGTTTTAAAAAGTCCCAAATGGCCTGCCGGGGAGCTGACAAGGTTAAAGGATGATATGAAACGAAATCTGGCAGTACAACTGTCTCAACCCCAGTCCCAGGCCTACAGGGATTTCGCTGCAGAAATATACCCCAATCACGCTTTTGGCCGGATATTTCCTTCTGAAGAAATGATTGAATCGTATACCATTGAGGACATAAAAAAGTTCTATGATGAAAATTTCGGAGCGGTGAGAACTACCATCTACATTGCCGGGAATTTTGACAGTGCGGAGGTTAAAAATGCCGTTGAGCAATCTATGGCCGAATGGAGAAAAGGCAAAGAAACTAATTATCCCATCGCTGAAGCTGTTACTTCAGGAACTGTAAAGATCATTGACAGACCGGGAGCGCCACAATCCACCATTTATTACGGGCTTCCTGTGGCTGATGCGTCCAGTGAAGATTATACCGCGCTCGATGTTACAAATTCTGTCCTGGGGGGATCTTTTGCCTCCAGGATTACCAGCAATATCCGTGAGGACAAAGGGTATACCTATTCGCCGAATAGTTCGTTGGAAAACAATTATAAGTCAGGCGTGTGGTATGAAGTTGCCGATGTTACTACGGAACATACCGGCGCCTCCTTAAAGGAAATCCGCAAAGAAATAGAACTGCTGCAAAACGAACCGCCGACCCAACAGGAAATGGACGGTTTTATTAATTATAAGTCGGGGATATATGTTTTGCAGAATTCCACCCCAACCGGGATTATCAGCCAGTTAGTGTTCATGGACATCCACGATCTCGATGAGTCCTATCTTACCAATAAGGTAAAGAACATGCATGCGGTTACTCCAGAAAAAGTTCAGGAAATGACCAAAAAATATATAAAGCCTGAAAATATGACCCTCATTGTAGTTGGCGATAAATCCAAAATTGAAAGTCAGCTTCAGGAAACCATTTCACCCGCCTTAAAACAATAAACTGGAAATAAAATTCTACGGAAGAGATCTTTTTTAAGCTATCAGTTGGTTGCTATGCACAACATCACCTCCTTAATAACTTCACATAAATAACGCTGCCATTTGTGACCGTCCTCAAACTATTACGCCTGAGGAAAGATGCTGTGACATCTTGCGTCACTTTCAGAAATACAGGTTAAACTTCCGGCAGGTTAACTAACAACCGGTAATACAACCTTTGAAAAGGCTTTCCTTGTCCGATACCATTTTAAGTAAAGAAAAGGGAGTTGAACAGATATTAATTAGTAGTCAATATCCTTGTTCATTTCATAACTCATTCCCTTTAACCCAAGCAATTTTCGCATCAGTCCTATCTGTCCCAGAAGATAATCCTCCCGCCCTATGCACATGCCTATCATATTAAGAACATTCTCAGGAATATACGGAACATTCATGCCAAAAGGATATGCTTTCGAAAGTTGCTCATCGGTTGCGGCCAACAATTTCTTATAGACCTTTGGCGAAATAGCTTCAAAATTTTTCCTGTACTCATCTAAAGCGGGATAAGGCAGATTTTCGTCCAGCGCCCTTCCTTGTTTAAAGAGTTCCTCATTGGGATCTTTATCGGACATTCCCATTAAATCAGCCATCCAATAACGGCAATTCACCAAATTTCCGGCCATCCAAATCACATGATTGGTTTTTCGGTTGTTTCTTTCAAGCGCCGCTTCTCCGGTAATTCCATCAAGGGCATTGAAAAAATTCTGAGAATGCATTCTATAGGCCGGAATAATGATTTCCAGTTTTGAGGATTTCGGCGTGTCTGCGCCCTTTGGATCTTTCATAATTTAAACGATAAATGTTTCTGAATTTAATTTAAGTCCCGATTGTAATTTTCTAAAGTTTAAGGATCAATTGCTCCGCTGATGCCGGAATAAGAGGCAGTCCGCTACGATCTCGATCATCCAATACCGAAATAAAAAGGCAATGACCGCTATAATTTAAAATAGGTATATCCCAAAGATAATGGGGAATACAGTAATTGCAAGGGGTGATTACGAAAATTGAACGGGCAGATTACGACAAGCAATATTAAATTGGCAGTCCAATCAATGAATGAAACAAAGCGGTCCGTAGTTCTTAGATGTATCCGGTTTCCCTTGCTTTCCCCTATTCTACAAGAAATCAGGAAAATAAGGGAGTCCGCCAGGAAGCTGTCCCTTCAATATCCCCTCATCCGGGGGAGTGTAGGAAGGCAAATTTCTTGTACATTTATCATAAAAGATGAAAGTGATTGTACGAACATTTCTGATTCTTAATTTGCTATTCGTTACGGGCGTGTACTCTCAAGCCCTTCGCATCCCCGATACTACAAATATTTCTGCTACTGTGGGACGCAAGTTGGGGACAACTCAGATTGAAGTGTTTTACAACTCCCCCTCAGTAAGAGGACGGGAAGGCCATATCTGGAATACGGATATTGTGCCATTCGACTTTACAGTGCTCGGATTTGGCTCTGAAGTGGCTTCCCCATGGCGGGCAGGGGCTGATGAAAGCACCCGGATCACATTTTCCACAGATGTAATGATCAACGGAGAAAAATTGCCTGCCGGGTCCTATGGATTCTTTATTGCGGTGTATCAGGACTCCTGTACACTTATTTTTAACAGCAATACACAAGGGTGGGGTTCTTATTTCTACAATGAGGACCTGGATATTCTCCGGGTTACCACCGTACAGGAAAAAAACATTGATCCAATGAAGGATCGCCTGGAATATCGTTTTTATGATCAGACAGAGGATTCCGTTATCCTTGCCCTGGAGTGGGAAAACTGGCGTATTCCATTTACGGTCTCCATAGATGCAGTGGGGAGCCTGCTTGCCGATATCCAAAAACAATTAAGTGGTGCGATTGGCTTCGATCCGGCCAGCCTTATCGCCGGAGCAAACTGGTGCCTCACCCATGAGGTTAACTACCCACAGGCGCTTCAATGGATCAACTCGGCTACTTCCCCATCACTGGGAGGTCAGAATACATTCAGAGCATTAAGCATAAAAGCGGGTCTCCTCGAGAAATCAGGAAGGCAGGATAAGGCTTCACAAATAAGGAGGGAGGCACTTGACAATGCCACTATTATTGAGATGCACCAATACGGCAGGCAATTGTTGTCTTCAGGGAAAAAAGAAGAAGCTCTGGCCATTTTCGAGAAGAATTACAAAACACATAAGGGTGCCTGGCCAACTGAAGTCGGAATGATGCGGGTTGAATCGGTTCGTGCGGACTATACAAAAGCACTCAAATACGCCAGCAAAGCACTGGAAAAAGCACCGGACGAAGGCAATAAAAAAGCTATAGAGCAAATGATTATTCAGTTGAGAGAAGGAAAAGCCATACATTAGTTCTTAAGTCCGCAAACCATATTCTTGTTTCTTTTACACACAGAAGAACGTAGTAAAGTGGTACTTTTCCAGAGGGTCCGGGTTGCCACTATGGGCAGTCCCTGTCTGATAGGGAAGTAGGAATAACAGGAAGCAAATCTACCCTAATTTAGTACCCTGAAATTCAATTCCATCAAAATGGAGATACAGGCTCAGCACGGCTCCCGTCGGCTCCTAAGTTTAGCTATTGTTATGCCATGCCTGTTCCTTTCACTTTTTTCAGCGCAGGGTCAGCAATTGAATTTCATTAATTATTCTGTAGAACAGGGGCTTGCACAGTCCCAGGCAGCCAGTATTGTGCAGGATCCGCATGGAATGATATGGATTGCTACGCTTGGGGGGCTAAGCAGATTTGACGGCAAGCAATTTTCGAATTATGACCTACGCAATGGCATGCGCTCCCAATTTATCTATACCATATTTCCACAGGGTGACAGCCGGCTCTGGATAGGCGGCCAGGAAGGACTTGAACTATATAACGGGCGCCAATTCATAGCCTATGATTCTCCGGATCCCTCCGAAAGTATGGTCATAATGGACATAGTTGCTCATGGTCCTGAGGATGTATTTGTGCTTGACGCACAGGGAAAATTATTCCTGACAACAGCTGACAGTTTGCAGGAAGCAAACTCCTTTAAACATGGAAAGTTGCGCAGTCTTGCCTCCGACAGAAAGGGAATTCCGTATGCGGTATCGCCGGCGGCTGTCTACAATCTGAAGGATGTAGTTCCAATCGTCAAAGCCGGCGATATTGGAAAGGACATTCAGATCAAAGAGATCTACTTCGACTCGGGGAACAGGTTGTGGCTTATTACGAGTAATGGCCTTTATAAAAGATTGGATTCGACCTTTGAGCAGGTCATTGCTTCTGATTCCATTCATGCTGATTTGACCTGCCTTGTGGAAGACGCAAAAGGTCGCATCTGGGCAGGGACTACCAGCGGTGCCTATTTGATTCAGGCTGACCTTCGGGTACAATATATAGGAGCGGCATCCGGACTTACTGACAATACCATCAATGAAATTATTACAGACCGTGAAAATAACCTTTGGTTCGCAACTGACGCAGATGGAATCTTCAAATTATCCTCCCCCGCACTCGGGAGGTTTGACCGGTCAAATGGCTTGCCCGGTAATGTGGTCATGGCTATGTCCCGTCATGGTGGGCAAACCTGGGTTGGAAGCAGGGATGGAGGCCTGGCTACCTATTCCGAGGGTGCCTTTTCGGAATATCCCCTTTCCGCAAATAATGTACAACTTCAAAAGATCAATGCCTTGTATCACGATTCCCAGGGAGTACTGTGGATAGGTACCATCGGGAGCGGACTCTGGAATTTCAGAAATGACCGGTTTATCCAAATTCCGGTTTCCGGGGAGGCGTCTGGAGAAGAGATCGTATCTATTATGGAAACCAGTGCAGGTGTACTGTGGGTGACTACCCCTGACGGAGTTTACTTTTTGGACAATGGGGTGTTACATAAAATCAGTGCCATTCCTGGTCCTTGTTTCGGCATTTTTGAAAAATCGGATGAAATGTTGTGGGTGGGTACTTCAGACGGCATCTGGGAAATTGGTCCTCAAAAAAAGGCCACTAAAATAAAACTCAGAGGGATCGCAGCCGGCATCATAAATTGCATGATTTCTTTTGATCAATACATCCTTATAGGCACTGCTGAAGATGGTCTTTTAATTTATGACCCGAAAAAAAATGAGACCATTGCATGTTCCGTCGAGAACGGGCTCTCATCAAACTTTATTTTCAGTATATTCAGGGAGGATGCCAACACCATTCTGGCCGGAACCGGCAGGGGAATAAGTAAAATTCTATTTAATAAGGAGAAAAAGGTTTTTCAGGTAAAAAACTTCAGTTCCTCCGCCAATCCCTACGGTCCGGAATGTAATTTAAACGCCATACTAAAAACAGAAGATGAAAAAGTGTGGTTCGGCACTACCAGGGGAATATTTGTTTATACCCCTGGTGATACCCCTGATCCGAAGGCCGCACCACTGATCTACCTTCAATCGGTATCTCTGTTTTCCAGAAACCTGGCAGATGAATCCAAACAGAACAAGATGAATGCATGGTCCGTCCTCCCGGAAAATTTGATCCTGCCTTATAAAAAAAATCATCTCACATTTGATTTTACCGCCGTCTACTTATCACAACCTGATGGTATAAAATACAAGTACCAGCTTGTTGGGGCCGATAGTGCTTACTCAGTGCCTGTCCCGGATTCTAAAATTATCTACCCCAACCTGAGTGCGGGAAGCTATCGCTTTAAAGCGATAGCGATCACGGAGGACCAGGTGATTTCAAAGAATGAGATCAATTTTCCATTCACCATAGAAAAGGCTTATTATCAGCAGGTCTGGTTTCAGATATCTATTGCTGCCCTGCTTATACTTACAGGATTTTTATTGGAGTATATCAGGATAGCGTATAGGGGCAGACAGGCCATGATCAGCAGGAAGATAAGAATAGAAGAGCAACGAATAATCCTGCAGCGAACTTCAGAAGACCTCCATGACGACCTGGGTAATAAAATCACCAGGATTACGGTACTTACAGATGTTTTGCAACAAAAAATAGATCCCGCAGATATTGAAAAATCAAAGCTCGTGCATCAGATAAGAGAAAATGCCCAGGCGCTTTATCTGGGGACCAAAGACATCATCTGGTCACTGACTCCCGGGAATGATAATCTTTTCGATACCCTTGAAAATTGCCGGTTAGTGGGTGTTCAGCTGTTTGAAGATACCGGCATAGAATTCGAGGTTGATGACATCTCCAACGAATTCCGGGAGATCCGGGTACCTTTGTCCATAAGCAGAAACCTGAACATGGTGATAAAGGAATCTTTTTCCAACATCATGAAGCATTCTATGGCAGGTTCAGCAACAATGAAGGTGAACTACGATCCGGTAGGAAATCTTCATATTATGGTACGAGACAATGGAATAGGTATGGATCTGTCCCCTGAAAACAGAGGGAATGGGTTAACTAACATGTATAGAAGGATAGAGCGCATTGGAGGAAATATGGAGATCCTAAGAACAGCGCAGGGAGGGACGGAGCTGATCTTCAGTATTAAAATCCCCCTGAACGGGGGATAAGATACCCTGAATATTGTGACACATTTGTAATACATGGGATTAAAGAAAACGGGCATGGGAATTCATGTGGTGCTCATTGAAGATGATGCGACTATCAGGGACGGAATCACCTTTCTTATAAACAATACCAGTGACTTTAAGGTGGTAGGGCAATTTGGTTCCTATGATGCCGCAGCCGGGCATATTACTGATCTGAGGCCGGATATCATACTTCTGGATATTGAACTTCCGGGATTGAACGGTCTTGATGCGATTCCTGACCTTCTAAAAAAGGTACCTTCGGCACATATTATCATCCTGACCGTTTATGAAAATGAAAAGACTATTTTTAAAGCATTGAGGAACGGAGCTTCTGGGTATCTTACCAAAAACATGTCTACATCCAAAATTACAGAAGCCATGAAAGAAGTAATCACCGGCGGCGCACCCATGAGTCCCGGGATTGCTAAAATGGTCATTCAATCCTTTCAGAAAAACCCGGAAACACCATTGACAAAAAGGGAAACTGAAGTCCTGGAAAATGTGGCCCAGGGTAAGAGCAGAACGAAGATAGCCAGGGACCTGTTCATTGACCTTGAGACGGTGAAAACGCATATCAAAAGCATCTACCTGAAACTCGATGTAAATTCGAAGGACGAAGCACTGCGGATTGCCCGGCAAAATAAATTTATCTGACCGGGGAGTTTATTCGCTGAAGATCGGATAAACGCCTGATCGCTTTGTAACAACCGTCAGCGTCGGTGCGAATTAAATGGTAAACATATATACCTAAAATAAAACCAATGATCCATCTTTTTAAATCGTCCTGGCTTCACTTTCTCCGCCATTTGCAGTTCTTTACACTTCTGCTTACCTACGGGACAGTCTGTACCTCTATAACCGCTCAGGGAGGTTATGCCATCCGTGATGTAAATGTAATCCCGATGACCGGGGATCTTATACTTGAAGGACAGACCTTACTGATAAGCTCTGATATCATCACTGATATGGGAGCAGCATCAGAAATCATGATCCCAGACGGATTTACGGTCATTGATGGAAAAGGCAAGTTCGTGATCCCCGGCTTATTTGATATGCATGTCCATTTCTTTAATGAACAGGGGGGCTATAAAAATACTTCAGCATCGGAATTGAAATTAATGCTCGCCAATGGTCTCACTACCGCGCGGATCATGGCCGGACATCCCAATTACCTGGAAGCTCGTCAAAATGTAAAAGAAGGTAGATGGGAGGGGCCCGATTTGCTGGTTGCGAGTCCTCAATTTGTGGGTCGATGGGCCTGGGATACCACCTTTAAAAATTATGAAATCGTGGATACGCCGGAGAAAGCTTCCGCTGCGGTCAGGAAATATGACGCTCAGGGTTATGACCTGATCAAGGTGAGTTTTATGATTGATCGCCCGACGTTTGACGCACTCGTTCAAACTGCCCGTGAAGTCGGGATTAAAGTAGCTGGCCATGTTGGGCCGCAGGTTAAATTACCCGCGGCTCTGCAAGCGGGCGAGCAGATTGAGCATATGGACGAGTTCATTGATATGCTCCTACCTGATAGTACCTACAATAATGGCCAGAGCGTTTCAGATATGAATCTGTGGCGAATGGCCGCCTGGGAAACGGTCCCCCACCTGGACAAAAAGAAAATACCCGCATTGGTCCAGGCCGTGAAGGCATCCGGAGTCTATGTGACGCCTACCAACTTTTTTTTCATCTCATGTTTCGGAAGTGGTTTTTCAGCAGAGACTTATAAGCAACGTCCGGATTACCAATACATCCCGGAGGATATTAAAACAGAACGATGGAAAATAGTAGCACGAAACCGTGAGATGAAGATTCCGCCGGAAAGCCTTAAGAAATATGTGAATCTGCGAAAGGAAATGACCCGTCAATTGTGGAAGGGGGGCGTGCCACTTATGGCGGGGTCGGACAGTCCGGAATGGTTTCTGGTAAGTGGGTTTAGTATCCATGATGAGATCGCCATGTTTGTGGAAGCCGGGCTGACCCCGATTGCTGCACTTAAAACTGCCACCATTACCCCGGCTACATATCTGGGCCTGGACAAAGTGAAGGGAAGTATAGAAAAGGGCAAAATGGCAGATTTAATTTTACTGGATAAGAATCCTCTGGAAGACATTACAAACACAAAAAAGATCTGCGGGGTAATGAAATCCGGCCTCTGGTTTGGTCCCGGTGACCTGAGTAAACTTCTCGACAGCGTCACCCATCTTGGAAAATAATGATCCGGGTCAGGACTGAGAAAGAATTAAAATATGGGTAAACCTGTAATAAGTACCCTCTGTCCCAACAGCACGGGAAGCCAATCCCTCTGTACATGGTTTTACGGTCTTTCATTGATGCTGATTCCCAACATGGTGTTCTCCCAATCATCAGGCTACTATGAAGGCCACATTCAGCATCTGCAGAAGAAATGGGCGGTAGCTGTAGAATTCTTGACGGGAAAAGACGGAACTCCTCTGGCCATGGTAGATTTTCCTGAAATCTCGGCCTACAGAAAGGCATTTAAAATGCAACAGGCAGGCTCAGAGATCTCATTTGAAAGGCCCCAACCAGCCGGGCGACCCACGCTATTATTCCAGGGTTTTGCAGATCAGGATTCTATTCACGGGGATTTTAATGGTTTGGGAATTGAAAAAGGCAAATTCGCGCTGAAGCCGGCGATCAAATTTAAGCACACAGAGGAAGCGGTAACCTTTTTCAATGACTCGATCCGGCTTGCAGGAACTTTGCTTTTACCCCCAGGGTCAGGACCTTTTCCGGCGGTTATTTTTACACATGGCAGTCATCCGGATACAAGGGATGTCTACTATGGCAGCGCCATGCATTTTGTCAGAAACGGAATAGCAGCCTTAATCTATGACAAGAGAGGCGTAGGGGAATCAACCGGAGGAGATTACAATACTGCCGGTATTTCGGGGCTTGCCAAAGACGCCCTCGCTGGCCTTAATTTGCTTAATAAAAGAAAACTTATTGACAGCACGAAAGTCGGGATATTCGGTCACAGTCAGGGAGGATGGATCGCGCCTATGGCCGCCGCCCTCGCCACAGAAGTGCGCTTTGTAATCGCCAGTGCTGCATCTGCGATCAATGCGACCGACCAAAGCATTTATCACAGGAAGAATATCATGCGGCAGGATGGTTATGATACCCCTACCATTGAAAAAGCAGCTGCCATCAGAAAGAAACTTAATGATGCGACACTCCTCTGCAACAGTGACCCGCTGGCTGCGGAGCAAGCGCTGCTGGAGATGGCCAGGGAACTAAGAGTATACCGAACAAAAGATTGGTTTGAAAGCGCAGCCTTTCCGGACAGCCTGTCGGTCAGATGTCCTGACAAAAGTGTTATGGAACTATTATTTAAAGATCCTCTGGAAATCTGGAAAGAAGTAAAGGTGCCGGTATATCTGGTATGGGGAGATGAAGACCTGGTTGTGCCTGTAAATAAAGGCAACAACATCATAGAAACATTAAAGCGATCCGGGAATCAGCGGGTAAGGGCAAAATGGATCTCCGGAGTAGACCATTCCATCTTGCAGGTGCCTCCGACGGGCGTCTGGGATTTTCCCAGGGAACCGGCTTCCTATTTTACAGATATGGCTGAATGGATTAACAACGGGTACCGATAAGCATGCGACAAAACTTTTCAAAGACGGTATCGTAAGCGGCAACATTTCCGGTTATAATAAATAACGTGATAACGGTGAAGCTATCTAATTCGTAAATTCTCTTTCCTAACCCTATAGGGCAATATTTTCTCTATCAAGGCTATTTTTATAGGATTTTTCACTCTTTTTAGGGTTGGGGAACAGAAAAAATCTAGTATCCTGGGCTTATCCATTATTCACTGTAACTAAGAAAATGCTATCCTGCCGCCAGGTATTCTGTATCATATTGATAGGTTCCGCACCAGTCACAATCCTCAACTTTCCTTCCGGAATTCATTGAAATAAAATCCAGTGTTTGCTGCAGTACTGCCTCGTAGCTGTCTCCGGGGCGAATGTTTCCGATAACCCCGGGCATATACCGGTCCAGAATCCCCCATGACCAGAAATGTGCATGCTCCATATCTTTCATGCCAATTAAGGTTCGCTGACAGTCTTTATAATTGCGAAGGAAGGTAAGATCGGTATAGAGATCACGGGGATTGTAAAGGTGGAGCAGCGGAACTCCCGGCCTTATATCTCCTTCTTTCCGGTACTCCCGCACCAGGCTGGCTCCAAAAACGGAACCGATCCCCCCATCGAGGCTTACTACCGCTGAAACATCATTCGTAAAACTATAAGATAAAGCCGACTGTCCGCCGAAACTTACCCCAACCAGCGAGATATTGCCACTGGATTGAATACGTTCTTCATGGATGAGCCAATTCAGGGCAAATTCATAATCCCGCATCTGAGTTTCCAGGCCGAGCACATTCACATCAATATCATCCCGGAGGTATCCTTTACTAGGAGTATTCACGACTATGTACCCATGACTTGCAAGGAACTCAGCCATCACAGCTACATCGGCAGCGCCCCCATGCATGGCCAGCACTACCGGGAAGGGTCCGGGGGCACGTTGCTGACCGAAAGAGGCCATTGTTTCCGTCCCTGTAATTTTAAATTGGGTTACCTGTGGTGCTGTTTTTGCATTGTCAAGCGTCCAGTCATAAAAAGTTCTGAGTGCTCCTTTTACATCTCCGCCATTGGCATTTTTTTCACTGGCAATGAGGCGAACATAATCATTGAAGTTTAATTTAGTGCCTTTTTCAGATACCGCCGGATACCAGACATTAATCTGAAGCAGTCGCCCATTGCGCTTTTCCTCTTGTTCCGCTACCGCTGGCCGGGACGAATCATAAGCGTGATATGAGTTGAAGGTGACGGGGTATTCGCCGGGTAAAATCTTTTGAAACATGGTTTGTGCAGGCATGCAGGCCGTCACCAGAAATACTGCCAGGAAGTATACTTTTATCATATCTTATTATAATAGATCTGAGGACTTCCTCAACAGGCCTGCAACTGTGCAGGAATCCAAATAAAATTACGATGCTTCCTGATCAGGCCTATCCCCCTAATCGGGGGATTTTAATTTGGAAAGTAAGGGTGGTCCCGATCCTAAGAATACTACCCCTGCTTCAATCTGTTTATTTTAACTTTCAGCAGACGTACCTCTTCCTGCGATTGTTGCAATTTTAACAGAAGGTGATTCACGGCATGCAATCCTTCCGGATTAATATCCAACTCCCGATGCAGACGAAGCAACTTTTCTAGTCCTGGCAACGCTTCTTCGTCAAAGCTGGGTTCTTCATCTTTGAATTGAATTCTTATCAAATGAAATTCCTGGAGGTCATATATGAACGATTCTGCAATTTCATGGCCCTTGCAAAATTCTTTTATCCTGATATACCTGCTCATAACGCTACTTATTAGTTGAGGTTGGTTTGCTCAAGTTCTTTAAATAGTGACTTTTGTTTCTCTGTTAACCCACTTGGTATGTTGATCTTATAGGTAATATAAAGATCTCCGAATTGCCCCTCCTTTTTATATACGGGTAACCCTTTGCCTTTAAGTTTCACTCGGGTAGCATTTTGCGTTTCGGGTTTTACAGTCAATTTCACTTTTCCGCTAAGTGTATCCAATAGTATCTCTCCCCCGAGGACGGCCTTGGTAAGGGGGACTTGAACTGTTGTGTAAAGATT
This sequence comes from Zeaxanthinibacter sp., assembly GCA_041743425.1. Classification (GTDB taxonomy): domain Bacteria; phylum Bacteroidota; class Bacteroidia; order Flavobacteriales; family Flavobacteriaceae; genus JTS-RE37. The sequence continues at coordinate 30,399 of JBGTMS010000106.1, forward strand.
GGCCTTTTCACGTTCAAATCCGGTTGAGTTTTCAATGGAGAAGGTAATATAGAGATCCCCGCCAGGTCCTCCCTGTAAGCCTTCACCGCCATGCCCTTTGATAACTATGGTCTGTCCATCCTCAATACCCGCAGGGATATTGATACGAATGTTTTTTCCATTTATCGTAAGGGTTCTTTTATGTGTTTTCAGCACCTCCAGTAATTGCAACTTCAGGGTCGCGTTATAATCCTGTCCCCGATACTTCACCTGCTGACGCCCTGAACTGAAACCGGAACCGCCGAACATCGATTCAAAAAAATCTGAAAAATCCTTTCCATCACCCGCGGAATAGGTATAGCTGCCGGATCCGCCTGCCTGCTTTCTGCCCCGACGCTGTTCTTCAAAGGTATCCGCATGCTGCCAATCTTTTCCATAGGCGTCATATTTCTTGCGTTTTTCAGGATCCCCCAATACCTCGTTCGCCTCATTAATCTGCTTGAATTTTCTTTCGGCCTCACTATCATTCGGATTCAGGTCCGGGTGATATGTGCGGGCAAGTTTGCGATAGGCCTTCTTGATATCCGCGGTACTCGATTTTTTATTGATCCCGAGCACTTTATAATAATCTATAAATTCCATATATAAGTCCTCATAATTCCTGTTAAAATAATGAATATATACTACTTTAACCTTGGCTTACAATCCGTTGTCAGTTAATAGCCTTTACCTGAGTGTATATTCATTCGCCCTGATAGTCTAGACTTCTTCTTTGCAAATTTCATACATCCAGTTGAAATGAGATTCCCGTAAAGGGCTATTTTTGACTTGAATGAAAGTGATACGTAAAGCCATTCAGAAAATTGAATCAATAAAAACAGTCCCGAAGTATGATTCGCTCTATAGATTATGGGTTCGCCTTAAAGTCCATTCCTTAAGATCATGAAAATCGGAACACAACTGCAATTCAAAAAGCTGTGGATCATCACCCTCGGATGGGTATTTATGGGTTGTGTGATCGCAATATAAGACCATTTTCTTTTGCATACTATAAATTCACTTGGGCCTGCACCGGATTATTCCTTTGGTGCCTCACTCATCCGAAATATTCTACCTGCACTGATCGGGGCTCTGAAAGGCGGAACCTTGCTGGTGTTTTTTGTAAATGAGAAGTACAGGGATAAACCTTATGGCTATACGATTCTCATTGTGAGTGTTTCCTTTATTTTGATTGTTGTATTCATAACCTTTGTGCTCGGACTTACTATGATACCTGCAAGAACCGGGAAACCCCTGTCCGATCCTGAAACAAAGGCGGCATTCATCAGTTTTATTACGGACCATTACCCATTGAAAAATGGCCTTGTCTGGTTTTTTATAGTCGTATTTACCCAGCTTTTGTTGCAGGTGAATAGCAAATTCGGTCATCGTAACTTTTGGAACATTCTTCGCGGAAGATACCAGACGCCCAGACTGGAAAACCGGATTTTTATGTTTCTCGATCTGAATGGTTCGACAAGGATAGCAGAAAAATTAGGAGCTGCCTCCTACCATTCACTTTTAAAGGATTTTTTTGCGGACATAACAGATCCAATACTGGAAAACCGTGGAAATATTTATCAATATGTATGCGATGAGGTGGTCATTGCCTGGGAAGATGCGGATGGCCTGAAAAGTGCTCATTGTATACGATGTTTTTTCGAGATTAAAGAAGTTATTCAAAACAGAAGGGCATATTATCTCAAGCGTTATGGCCTCTTGCCTTCCTTTAAGGCAGGTATCCATTCTGGAAAAGTGATCGCCGGAGAGGTAGGAATTGTAAAAAGGGGTATCACCTACTCGGGAGATGTGCTTAACACCACTTCAAGGATTCTGGGTAAATGCAGTTAACTGAAAGAGGAAGTTATTATAAGTGCGGCCTTACTTGGCAGACTACAGATTCCCGCATTTTTAGAAAGTAAAATGCTTGGAGGCATCCACTTAAGAGGGAAAGAGCATGATGTGCCCATCTATGCTTTGCAGTCCAGGCTGTAATATTTGGATAAGATTCCAGCAGTTTTATAGAGATATATCTCTGTCCTTGCCCGAACATATAACCTTATAATATTGTCATTAAAAATCTGATGAACTACCTTTAAATATTCATAAACCGATTTAGTTATGAGTTTATCAAATTCCAAAGCCTTCAGCAGTTTCGCAGTAAAAGATATCAATAAGGCCCGAAATTTTTACAAGGATGTGCTGGAACTGCAGGTCAAAGATGGTTCCATGGGACATTTAGAAATTCACATTTCGGGCGGACATCCGGTTCTCATATATCCGAAACCCGACCATGAACCAGCGAATTTTACGGTACTTAATTTTCCTGTTGACGATGTGATTAAGACGGTAGACCAGCTCCTTGCCCGGAACGTCAAAATGGAACAATATTCCTGGTTGAACACCGATGAAAAAGGGATTTCCAGAACTGACGACGGACCGGAAATTGCATGGTTCAAGGATCCTTCCGGAAATATTCTCTCCGTTCTTCAATTATCACAGACCTCCCAGCCATAATTATTTTTAGATGAAAATCCGAATTTTAAAGGCCGCCAATCCCTTTTGGAGAGCAGCTAAGGGATGGCGGCTGATGTTCGTTGTTGCTTGTGCCTCCTACAACCTATCCTGCGGTTCAGCCAGGACATCCGCTTGTATAAATCCTTCTCAGGTGAGTGAAGGACCATGTACCATGGAGTACAATCCGGTATGCGGCTGTGATGGAAAAACCTACGGAAATCCCTGTCAGGCAGGCAGGGCCGGGCTTACCACCTGGAAGCAGGGAGCATGCGTACCACAGTGACAAATTCGGATATATATTGTTATTTTCCTGTCTAGTTAATGCGGGGTGGCTGTTTAAAGCCGGCGACTGGCTTGATCCAGTAATTCCCGTACCCGCACCTTCAGATCCGGGGGTTCAAGAATAGTGGCATAATCTGCAAACATGAGGTACCATCGCGCAAATCCCTGATAGAGGTCGGCGGTCATAAAAGTCATTACAATGGTATCCTTCTGCACTTCTTCGGAAACAAAACCAAAATAGAAGTTTCCTGTTCGCATATACCTGGCAATTTCCTTGTCCACCGCGATCCTGACCCGTGTTTTAGCTACGGTTTCTTTTTTTAACAGGTGGTCTTCAAGCGGACCGTGTTGCAGGAGAAAGTCCTTATCAGTCGACCTGATATCCTGGATGCGATCCGTTCGGAATTGCCTGTACCCTTGCCGGATATGGCAAAATGCCAGGACATACCAATAATGATTCTCGTTAAACAGCCCAACAGTTTCAATGTGCCTTTCCGAAGATCTAGCAGATTCCGGTGACCGGTATTTAAGAAAAACCTGCTTTTGAGTCGCAATGCTTTCAAACAGTATTTGAAGTGCATTGGGTATTTCTTTATTAAAAAGCACTTCTCCGGGAGTAATAATTACCTGGGATTCCAAGGCGCTGATCCAATCCTTTTCACTGCCCCGAAGTAATGATTTTACTTTAAACATAGCCGACTCATGGTAGGCGCCAAGCGTACGGTCTGTAAATTTTTGCATCAGTTTCTCAGCCGCAACGAAACTCCCCGCCTCCTCCTTGGTAAACATAACCGGCGGCAAACGGTATCCTTCCATAATGGAATACCCGACCCCAGCCTCACTTGCAATTGGAACACCTGAGGCTTCCAGGGTACGGATATCACGATAAATAGTACGCAGGCTTACATCAAACCGATCAGCCAGATCCTGGGCCCTGACGATACGTCTTGATTGCAGCTGGATCAGGATCGCAACTATGCGGTCAAATCGTTTTATAGTATCCAGTCCCATGCAAATCGCATATATCTTCCAAAGATAGGACTTCAAAAGCAGGAAGGCATCCCGGAATTCTTTCATCATATAATAACGGTAATAGATTCCCTGAGAAGACCGTTGCATTCAAAAAGCTGGTGCTACCCGGCAGGCAACTCATTAGTATGCCACAAAGGAAGTGCGGTCTGGTGACAAGGTATTGTCAGCAGAAGAAAGAATCACAACCCTACATCAATAGAAGTCATAAAAAAAAATAAAAAAATACATGCTGACAAAGGGCTGTCACCTGACCCATTTAATTTTGATATCAGAATTATAACCTAAAAATAATACGATTATGACTGGAACAATTGAAAAGAAAGAAAAAGTTGCACAGGTGCTATTGCCGGAAGTATTTTTAGCCCACTGGCAAGGCCACAGGGGGCTTACCAGGAAGGTGATTGAAGCCTTCCCTGAAAAGGATTTTTTTGAATATTCCATTGGAGGAATGCGGACATTTGCAGAAATGACCATGGAGCTTCTGGGAATTGCAGGTCCGGGACTTCGCGAAATTGCTACGGGCGAATCCGCTCCTTTAAATGAAAAACAGGACCATAAGAACCTGAAGTCCGAAGTCTTGAAATTATGGGATCAAACCACTGACGATCTGAACGAACTTTGGGCAAATATTCCCACAGAGCGATTTCAGGATCAGGTTAAACTGTTCGGGCAATATGAGGGAACCGTGCAGTCTTCCATTTTTTATTTTATTGACAATGAAATCCATCACCGGGGTCAGGGCTATGTTTATCTGCGTTCTCTGGGAGTTGAGCCACCGGCTTTCTGGGATCGGTAATGGCGCTGGTCAATGAGCACAGTACACGTATTCAGGACATCAGTCGAAAAAAAGCGGGAGATCATACGACTTAGCCCATTGTTAAATAAGGTTGTGAGAGATAAGGGGCGTTGGAATTTTGACCTGGAGGATTGTGATAATATCCTCCGGGTTGAAACCCGGGTCTTGCCTCCCCTTGCCATCGTATCTGTACTCCAGGGAGAAGGATTTATCTGTGAGGAACTGTAAACCAAATGACTTCGGTCATTGGTCCGGGGAGCTGTCAGGGATGTATTCTCCTGATCAGATGTAGCAGCTGGACGGTTTTGCAAGATGTATTCGTCTGACAAAGGAAAGATTGTACCTTTACTTCAGGATCATATTATGGTCAATTATATCCTTTAATATGGGCTGATGGGAGAAGTCAAAAATTTGAAGAGACAGCGGATGACTCTCAACGGCAGGCGGGGGCTGAAGGCCATAGTAACAGCAGCACTGCTGGTGGGAACACTTGATTTGATTTTTGCGGTTCTTCTGACACTGCTTAGTGGGGGAACCTTCATGAAATTGTGCCAATATATTGCCAGCGGCATTTTTGGAACTGATGCCTTTCAGGGAGGCACAAAGATGGTGATGGCAGGGGTGTTGTTTCACTATCTCATAGCAGCGGGCTGGACCATGCTGTTCTTTGTTTTATATCCCTTCATGAAAACTTTTATGAAACTACCGCTGCTCATTGGGGTTGTTTACGGATGCTTTATTTGGGCAGTGATGAATCTGGTGGTATTGCCTTTATCCAACGTTCCCGAATCCCCTTTTGACTACGGCAGGGCCCTGACCGGAATGCTGGTCCTGATACTTGCCATCGGTTTGCCTTTGGCATTTATGGCAGGCAGGGTTTGGTCAGAAGGTAAACCCGATAAAAATTGATGACCAAATTTCCTGGTGAGGGTAGATCTTTGGATCATAATATTAAGATTACACTATCTTAACTGAAAGGATATTTCAGTTCCTGATCTTTACTTTGAGATTTGCTAAGAAATCTTCATTTGAGTTAGTTTTGTTTATAAACCGATGCCTCTCAAGCGTCGGTTTTTAAATTTAATTCCTAAAGCTCATCCAGGGCATTGAAGGTTTGGTTCAGACTTTAAAATAAACCTTTCTTTGATCCAGGAAATACGTAATGTACCAAAAAATAAGAAGTACAAAGAGGGAATTGATCACCAGTATAACCGCCTCCCGGACTCCCAGCGGTGCAAGTAAGCCTTCGGTAAATATTTGTCCAAACCCTCTAAACCATTGAGCTCCGACCGTTTCCGCAAAGAGATAGATAAAAATTGAATTCGTCCCAACAACAGAAAAGATGCGCATCCATTTGCTCTGATGGTCCCGGATGTCAATCCACCAGTAAAACAATGCCAGGGTGAGAATAGTCAATCCTCCTGAAGCAAGAGTGAAAGAGGTGGTTGCAAGTCTTTTTATGATTGGGGTGATATTGAGCCAATCGAGTGCAAATCCAAAAATAAGCAGCGCAATCCCCCAGATGATAAATGGGCGTAATTTTTCTAAGGGGTTTTTTGCTGAGAGCAATATCTGTCCGCAGACTACGCCCCAAATGGTGTGCGCGGCCGTTGGCAGGAAATTAATCGTCACCCAGCCGTCACCATTCAATTTACCCATGAAAATCATATCCATAAATGATCCGAAACTTTCGCCGTTGTTGTAGGGATCTGCAGGATTGTATAATCTGTAAAGAATTTCGGTAAGGATCAGCAGGCCAATGGAAACGCCCACCTGGGTTCTATGCGACAGGTTCATAATGGCATACGCGATCAGAATGGTAAATGCCAGCTGCACAAGCACGTTCCACAGTTCCCAGACCAGAGCATGGCTATAAACGCAATGAAGAAGTACCCCAAAACAAAACAATAGAAAGCAGCGCCGGAGGATGTGCCGGGTGACGGAAGACCTGGATTCAGTATCGAGGCGCTTCCTGAGCGAAAAGGGCATGGCCACGCCGACAATAAACATAAAGAATGGCTGAATCAGATCCCAGAATCGCAGGCCGTGCCAGGGATGATGATGCAATTGATCGGCCACTGAGGTAAGGAAAGCGTTTCCATCTACCATTTCCGAGAAATTGTGATGGAATCCCGCGGCTTCCGCAATCAGGAGGAACATCGTGAGTCCGCGGAAAACATCGAGGGAAAAAAGGCGTTTGGATACGTGTGCTGCTAATTGTGCCATAATTTTCAGATTGGTGGTTGATAATATTTGTATTGTTATTGTTAAAAGGTTTCCATGTGTTTATACTGAAATAATTCTCACGTATAAATCAATCCAATGAGTCGCCCATATCGATTTCCTTAATTACTAAGTTTGCTACAGCCTCGCCCTGAATTTTTCCCTTCTCTATAGCCGGCCGGTAATGTATTCCACCGTAGAGCCTGCTGATAGCGGCTTCCCCGGAAGCTTCCAGAAAGCCAGAAAATTTTCTTGCCGGCAGTCCATAAGGAATTTCCGTGGAATCTATAAAGGCATGATTTTCCCCAAATAAATGAGTCAGAATGGTCGCCGCACTGGTTGAGGCAACACTGTGTCCGGAGGTATGCTCAGGAAATGCAGGGGTTTGCAGAATGGGTTTCCAGTCCGGATCTATATATTTGTTGATATAGGTTTCAGGTCTGGTAAGGCCACTTTTAAATTTTTGATCCCAGCAGCTGATGAAAGCATCTGCGAGGGTCATGGTAACCCTGGTCATTACCGCAGATTCCGCAGCAAAGTCCAATGCTTTTTCATCCATGATCTGAGCCGTAATGTGTATCCAGTGGCCTCCCGGAGAAATCTGTTGCTGAAAGTACATTACGTGACCCCTGGTGTGAGAAATGTTCGGATTACAATCCCAGAATTTAGCGATATTCAATTGTTCCGGGCTAAGTTGAAGAACGGTTCCATAAACCTCCATGGCCTCCTTATAAAAGGGTGAACCCTCTGCGGTATCAAATGGAGTCGGCAATCCCGGATCAAACTGGGAAGCAGAATCCAGTACAAAAGGTCTGATGGTGCTCCAATGGGGTTCAATGGCTTCCAAATAGTCCGGAGGGGTAGGCCGCCAGCGTCCCGGATCATCTGAAACACTGTATCTGGGGAGGGAGGTCCTTTGGTTATAACCGTCCGTCTTTGCCCATTCCAGAATATGACTCGCCATGGCCTTACCAAAATGTACCGAATTCCTGAAGGTTTCACTTTCCATGCCAACGTCTTCCACCTCTTCAAGCAGGGTTGACCTCAATTTTTCGACGCGTTCCTGATTGAACACCAGGCCCTCGGCAACATGGGTAAAGGCAATAAGTGCTGCAAGAGGATAGGAATAATCCTTTTCAGCTTCGGGCCTGGGCAGGGAATCGAGGTCATTGACCTGCCCTGCCAGAGTTGGACGGTCCGGATCCTGATACCGGCCACATTCATAGGCAGCAATGTTGCTGTAAGCATAGATTCTGCTGGCCACAGGGGGCGTAAAAATATCAGCGACGATCACATCTGTCAGCAAGCGATTGTATCTGGCTATACTGCTCTGAAAATAGCGCTGTTGCCCTGCCTGATCATTTTGCTCCCTGCATGATGCGAGGATGATTACGGACATAAATATGACCAGGGCATTTCTAATTGTCACTGTATATCGTTTTTGTACTACCATCAAAATGCGTTGTTCGTATTTCCTTAATTCCGTCATGGAGCACAATGCTCCTGGTCCCTTGTGACAGATAACCTGATCCGAAATAACATTCCTTTTTATAGCTGCGGTTATCTCTATAAAGAATTTCTACACTCTGACAATCCATATCCGGGGTTATTAATTTTGACAGTCTGCCATCGCCAAAAATCCGAAGGGGTCCGTCATTGCTGGCTGCTAGCAGGTAGGAGGACCCAAACGCATTTCTTAAAAGGGCCAGACCGCTATTGTCAAAATCATTCAGGAAGCCGGTTTTATCAAGTGGAAGAGGTGTTAAACCTCCCTGGCCATCCCCTTTCAGTACAATTCCTTTCACGGCATCATAACGCCCTGATGCCACCTCTGTGGAATAGGAATTTCCTGTGATAAATACGTCCAGATTCCCATCCTGATCCAAGTCTTCAATTAA
>JBGTMS010000107.1:0-17008 GCA_041743425.1 Zeaxanthinibacter sp.
GCACCGGTTATTGCGGGCAATTGATAATAATATGTTGCTGAGCAAGCTCCCCGCTGAGGAGGAAGCAGGACAGGATGAAAAGATGTTTCCCGTACAAAATCTTGCGGCTGCCTTCTGCGAATACCCTTTTATTCTTGAGAATACGGAAAGACTGATGAATTCCTGTAAGATCCATTTTGATTTTTCAGAGGATAAGATCCCTCAGAACCAGCAGACCTACCTGACTACGAAAGAAGCGGACGAGGCGTTGTTGGAAGATTTGTGCCTTAAAGGACTTCCCTACAGATATCCGGAGGGGGGAGACCATATTCACGCCCGGCTTCAAAAGGAGCTCTCCCTTATTAAGGAAAAGAATTTTGTATCCTATTTCCTGATCAACTGGGATATTGTCTCCTATGCCCGGAGTCAGGGTTTTTTTTATGTGGGCCGGGGTAGCGGGGCCAACAGTATGGTTGCATATCTTCTCAGAATTACCGATGTGGACCCGATAGAACTCGATCTGTACTTTGAGCGGTTCATCAATCTGTACAGGACCAATCCCCCCGATTTTGATATTGATTTCTCCTGGAAGGACAGGGAGGAAGTAACCCGGTATATATTTGACCGCTTTGCGCATGTGGCGCTCCTCGGCACCTACGTTACATTTAAAGAGCGTGGTATTATCCGCGAACTGGGAAAGGTGTTCGGACTTCCCAAGGCAGAGATCGATTTTTTAAGTGAAGGACATTACCAGCTTTCGAAGCTGGATGAAGTCTCTCTTCTGGTGCTGAAATACGGGAAACTGATCAGAAATATGCCCAACTACCTCAGCATTCATGCCGGAGGTATCCTGATCAGCGAGAAACCACTGAATTGTTTTTCAGCTACCCATCTGCCGCCAAAAGGATTCCCTACCACCCAGTTTGATATGATCATAGCGGAAGATGTGGGCCTCTATAAATTTGATATTCTCGCCCAGCGGGGCCTGGCAAAAATAAAGGAGACACTTGAAATCCTGCAATATAACCGGCCTGAGGTATTTTCAGAAATAGATATCCACAATGTCAAAAAATTCAAGCAGGATCCTGATATCAATAAGTTGGTAAAAAAAGCGCAATGTATGGGTTGCTTTTATGTGGAATCGCCCGCTATGCGCATGTTGCTTAAAAAACTTGAAGTGGATACCTATCTGGGACTGGTCGCTGCCAGTTCCATTATCCGCCCGGGGGTTGCAAAAAGCGGGATGATGAGAGAGTATATCCTCAGGCACCGGGACAAAGAACGGGCCATCCGGGAAGCGCACCCGGTGATGATGGATATCATGCCTGAAACCTACGGCGTCATGGTGTACCAGGAGGATGTGATCAAGGTGGCTCACTATTTTGCCGGGTTGAGTCTTGGGGAAGCTGATGTGTTGCGGCGGGGAATGAGTGGAAAATTTCGCTCCCGGGATGAATTTCAGAAGGTTAAGGACGCCTTCATGGGAAATTGCGCCAAAAAAGGATATGATGACCACCTTGTGTCAGAGATCTGGAATCAGATTGCCAGTTTCGCGGGTTTTGCCTTTGCCAAGGGCCACTCCGCCTCCTATGCCGTGGAAAGCTACCAAACCCTTTTTTTAAAGGCTTACTACCCCCTGGAGTATATGGTGGCGGTACTCAATAATGGAGGTGGATTTTACCGCACCGAATTTTATGTACATGAAGCCCGTATGCAGGGCGCGACCATTCACCCTCCCTGTATCAACAGAAGCACGGCGGTTAATTGCATCCGCGGCACCGATATTTACCTCGGATACCTGTACCTCAGAGAACTTGAGACAAGGGTGGTAGACCGGATCCTCAAAGAGCGGCAGTTGCATGGGGATTTCTCTTCTCTGGAGGATTTTCTTGACCGGGTACCTGTCTCCATTGAGCAGATAAGCATTCTGATCCGGATGGATGGCTTCCGGTTCACCGGCATTAATAAGCATGAATTGCTCTGGCAGGCACACCTGTTTCTTTCAAGTGGAAATATAGTGGACCACCCCAAATTATTTCCCCCTTTGCACCAGGATTTTGAGATCCCGAAATTATATACCACCGATATGGAAACAGCATATACCCAATTGGAATTACTCGGATTTTGCCTCTGTAACCCTTTTGAATTGCTGGCGAACCCTCCCGCCAACATAAATGGCAGCAGACATCTGGAGGATTACCTGAACAGGCATATCGATATCTATGGCTACCTTGTCACGGTCAAACACACGAGTACGCATACGGGGAAAAGAATGTTTTTCGCTACCCTCGTAGACCGATATGGAGAAGTCTTTGATACGGTGCTCTTTCCTCCGGTAGCCGCCAAATATTATTTTCGTGGAAAAGGCATCTACCGGTTTTACGGGAAAGTGGTTAGTGAATTCGGATTCCTGAGTATTGAAGTGATCAAGATGCAAAAACAGGACTATATCCCGGATCCGCGGTACGCCGAAATGAAAACAAGTATGAAACTCCTCAAACAACGCGAGGAGGCTCAGCCGGATAACAGAAATGAGTAAAAAGCAGGCTATTTGCAAATGGAGCCGGCAAAACTAAAAAGGGCCCTGTCGTGGAAACAGGACCCTTTTACGAGAACACTATATGAAAATGAAAAAATTAACTTTCTGATGATTACATTGTAAATGTAGGGCAGAGGTTGTTGTCCTGAAAACAAATGATGTGTAAGTCCCGGAAGTTGTGGTGTAGGGTCGGAAATAATAAGAATAATTCTAAAACTATGAGCGGATGGAGGTGCCGGATGCGGGGCGACCTTCGAAAGAACTCAGGGTTATTCCAAAAATTTCCTGATATGATTTTGAAATGACCTCAGTATAGGCCTCGACGGCATCTTCCCGAATCAGATGCAGGACGCATCCACCAAAACCACCTCCCATCTGTCGTGCCCCCAGCACTTCCGGATATTTTCCGGAAAAGGTGACCAGAAAATCAGATTCGGGACAACTTATCTCATACAAGGTACTCAACCCCTCATGACCTTCATACAACAGCTTGCCCACACGGGGCATATCATTTTTATGCAGCGCTTCCACCATATCCAATACCCTTTGATTCTCTTCGATAATGAATTTACACCTATGAAAAACCAGGGTATTCATTTCATCGGAAGAAGCCATCAGCATCTCCATGGTTACATCCCTCAGGGCCTGAACCTCCGGATGGCTTTTTTGCAAGATCGCCACCCCCTCTTCACATTCCTTTCTACGGGAACCATATTCGCTGCCGGTCAGAGTATGAGTGACACGGGTATTTAACAAAAGGATGGTATAGGGCTGGATGCTGATCGGAATGTAAGTATGGGTAAGCGAGCGGCAGTCGAGAAGCATGACATGATCGGCCCTGCTCATTACGGAGGCATACTGGTCCATGATACCACAGGGCATCCCCACGTAATTATGTTCCGCATTCCGGGCAAGAACCACCAGTTCTTTCCGCGGCAGCCCCAGTTTGAACAATTCATTGAGGCCGAATGCCAGCCCGCATTCCAGTGCAGCACTGGAACTTACTCCGGAACCTTCGGGAATGGTACTGTACAGATGGCAATCGAACCCTCGTAATTTGTCACTCCTCATCCTTAATTCCTCCAAGACCCCCAGGATATAATTTTCCCAGGGAACAGGGCTCCTGCGAAGGCTCCTCAAATCGGCCTCCATGGACTGCTGGAAATTGGTACTGTGTATCCGGCACAGGTGATCCGATTCGTTCCTCTTAAATTTAAACGTGATTTTTTTATCTATTGCTGCGGGCAGGACGTACCCCATATTATAATCGGTGTGCTCCCCGATCAGATTGATTCTTCCGGGAGATTCAATGATCAGTTCTGGGATGAAAGATTCCATGTGCTTTTTTGAGATGTATTAATTGAATCTGCCGGTGGTTGTCCCGGAGCTGAAAATTTTCATGAAAATAGCAATCCTTTTGGACACTTCCTGCATCCTTCCTATTTTTTGAATCCGGGTGTTCAGAAAAACTCCTGGAAGATCGCTTACATGGTAAAAGCCAGGCACAAACCTGGCTTTTTGGGGAACTAACTTGGAAAAACTCATTTAAACGATTATCAGAACGCAGGCCGGACACTCATAAAATGGAAGGTCTCAATCTGCCTCTGTAATAACATGCTATGATATACTATGCTAATGCCGTAAAAGTAGAAGAAATTACTTACAATAAAAAGAAATTTTACTATTTACAAGTTCAAAGAGGCGCTCTACAGGGAATTTCGCTTGATAAGATTCATTGGCATGATTATCTGAATCGTGTGCCCGTCCTTTATCTGATTTGCCGCCATTTTTGCCATATGGTTAAAATCTGTCGAGATAGTAGTTATCCCCCCGAAAATGATTTCCTTCACTACATGGTCATCATGTGAGAGAATGCCAATATCCCGGCCCAGGGTATATTCTTTATTCCGACAATCCCTCAATACATCCCACAGATAGGTATCACTGATAAAAAAATAAAGATTTCCTTTTCTGAGGGAGCCTGGCTTATACTTTTTTACCACCTCCCCATTCAAACCAAATTCAGACACAAAGCGACGAAAAGTGTTCTTTATTTCAACCGGAGAATCAAAGGAAGAGTCAACAAAAATGAATTTTTTATATTTCCGGATGTCCTGCAGGAGTTCTATAAGCTTAAGATAGGTATTGCTTTCAAATTCCTGCGAGATATAAGAGTAAGCAGGAGGAAGTTCCAGGAAGCGATCAACGATAAGAAGTTTATCCGGGGGCAAACTTTTTAGAAGTGCAATAATACCTTGCTCTGGGATTGGCGCTATTACATATTTTCCATACTTCCCGCGGATGTTTGAGAAAATGGTCTCAAAAATGGCCGGATTATTATGGTGAAAGAAAACATCAATCTGAAAGCGTTTTCCAAGTTCCTTTCGAAAGGTATTGTAAAACTCTTCCTGAAAACGCTGGAACGCAAAAAGCAGCAAAGCAATCCTCAGGGTGATTTTTGTTTCTTCACTTATTATGAAATATCCCTTTAATTTTATGGACTCAACCAACCCCCGCCCCTTCAGTTCTTCATAGGCACTAACGATGGTCTTCCGGGCATATCCAATTTCACTGACCATCTGATTTATCGAAGGGAGCTGGTCCCCCCTTTTCAGAATTCCCTGATCAATGGCGGCAATCACCCCCTGGACAAGATGTTCATGCTTTAAAAGCGATCGGTCCTGTTTAAAATTTAAAAGGATGTCTATCAAGTTCATTGCGCATGGGCTAAGGTAGATAGGAGGCCTCGATATGATTCAATGTGAATCGGGGATTCGAACAGATAATAGTTGCAGAAGAATACAAAATCGAAAAATTCCTTTGATTTCATTCGCAGCTTATTTATTGACACTGGCCTCCGGAGAAGTCTGAACGCCCTCAAAGAACAAGCGAATTCCAGTGCCTGCAAATTGATTTTTGAACTTTAAAAATTAGTATCTTTTGTGGAAAAGTAGCAAAATTTTGATAATGAAATATATTTTCAGCGGGCATACTTTAATATACTAACTTTAGTATTACATTTGGTAAGGTAGCATAGTGTATCATAGTACATTTTCGACCGGAGACAAAATATAGGTTGTCCATATCTTTTTTTCCGCTTTTGAATTGCCTTAAAATAACTAACTCTAAACCTCTTTAATTATGAATCAGCGCATTTCTAGGTCCGGCGGACGCCCCTGGTTTTGGCCGTTACTTCTGATCGCAGCCTCTTTTGGGGCTCATTCCAGTTTTGCACAAACCACCATCTCAGGAGTTGTCTCCGATCCTTCCGGTGTGCTCCCTGGTGCAAGTATCGTTGTAAAAGGAAGTACTATTGGTACTGTATCAGATTTTGATGGAAATTACACCATTAATGCTCCTGCAGGATCGACTACCCTTGTATTCTCATTTATCGGGTATTCAACCCAGGAAGTCCCAATAAACGGTCAAACCACCATTAATATTACCATGTCGGAGGATGCCCAATACCTCAGTGAGGTGGTCGTTGTGGGATATGGTACCCAGCGAAAAGCAGATCTTACGGGTGCTGTGGCTTCAATCGGGAGTGCAGACATTGTAACCAAACCTATTACCAGTCCGGATCAGGCACTGGCCGGAACCCTGACAGGTGTAAATATTACCAACAGAAGCGGGGATCCGGGAGCACCTATAAGTGTCAATATTCGTGGAATCGGAACACCAGGGGTCAATGATCCGCTCTGGGTTATTGATGGAGTGCCTATTGTGCAGACCACCAACATTACGGTGAATACTTCTTCCACGACAGATTCGAATCCTCTGGCCGGACTAAATGCCAACGATATCGAGTCTATTGATGTTTTGAAAGATGCAGCCTCTACCGCAATTTACGGGGCACGGGCGGCCAACGGGGTCATTATCGTCACCACAAAACGTGGTAAATCCGGAGCCGGTCAGGTAACCTATGACGGGTATGTTTCGGCAGCCGAAGTCCGCGAAAACATAGACGTGCTCAACGTTGCGCAGTATATAGATCTTCAGGGGCAGTTGGGTAGAGACGTTTCGCAGTTCAGCGGTCTTCCTTTTGTTAACTGGCAGGATCTGATCTTCCAGACTGGTCTGGTTCAGAACCACAACCTTTCTGTGAGCGGAGGAAACGAAAATGCCACCTATTTTATTTCCGGTGCTTATTTGGATCAGGAAGGGATAGAAAGACAGCAAGCTTTTGAGAGGTTTTCTTTTAAAGCGAACGCCGATATCAAGGTCGGAAAATATATGAAGTTTGGTGAATCCCTGCTCATCAGCCAGACCGACCGGCAGGTTCAGAGTGAACAGGGGATCTATGCCGGATTCAATTCGGCCCTGAACGCGCCTTACTATCAACCCTATGGTGATGGTGCCTTTGGCTATAATATAATCGATCCCACTACTGTGGGGAACGGTTCCGCCAGCAATTATTTGTTCAACACGGATGACAGGGCAACCGTCACCACTGTTCAGAACAGAAAAGTTTTGGGGAATTTTTACGGGGAGCTGGAATTGATTGAGGGTCTCAAGTTACGACCCTCTCTGGGATTAGATTACAACGTCGGGGTTGGAGAATACCTCACAACGGCCGCTACCCTTGACAATTCCACCGGCACTTCGCTATTAGTTTCCGAACGCCCTATAGAGCTAACACTGACATCTGCGGCCACCCTGTCATATGACAAGACTTTCGGGGATGGGGATCACAGCGTTTCGGCCCTCTTCGGGTTTGAACAGACCAAATTTCGATTTGATAAGCTGCGTTTGCAGGGCAGGGACCTTTTTAATATCAACTTTGCCGCCACCGGAACCACCGTTGCCGGCGCAAACGAAGCTGACCTCTGGACGATCCAGGGATGGCTGGGGCGTCTCAATTACAACTACAAAGGGAAGTACCTGGCTACTTTCAATATGAGAAGGGATGCGACTTCCCGTTTTTCAGAGGAAAACAGGGATCAGATCTTCCCATCTGTTTCTGTGGGATGGCGATTGTCCGATGAGGAGTTTTTTAACAAAGGAGAGTTTGTGGAAGATCTGAAGATTCGGGCTGGATGGGGACAATCGGGAAACCAGTTCACTGGTCTTAACTTTGCTTTCTTAAGTGCCATTGATAACAACATCCGTTATGTGATCGGGGATGGGCAAGGGACCGTTGTCGCTCCTGCTCCGACCACCTTTGCCAACCAGGATCTGAGATGGGAAACCAGCACGCAGTGGGATATCGGGGTAGATGCCAGGTTTCTCCAAGGCAGACTTACGATGACTGCGGACTACTATGACAAGACAACTGAAGATGTATTAATAGGTTTTCCGATTCCATATGTATCCGGTTTCTTCCTTCCTGCGGATGCCAATATCGGGGAAATCAAGAACTCAGGTGTTGAATTCGCGTTTAATTACGGGGATGAGATCGCAGATTTTAAATATAACTTTGGAGCGAACATCACAACCATTCGCAACGAGGTGACTGACCTGGGAGAGATCACCCAGATTATCACCGGAACCGGCGGTGGTTCCACACACAGGACGATAGTAGGTGAAAGCCTTGGGCATTATTTTGGGTATAAAACTGACGGCCTCTACCAGAATGATGCTGAGGTGGCCGCAGCCCTGCCGGATTCTGAAGGCACCCCATCCCCGGGTGATGTCCGGTTTGTAGATGTCAATGGCGACGGGCAGGTGAATTCTGAGGATAGGACGATCATCGGGTCTCCCTTCCCCAAGTTTTTTTACGGGATGGTTTTGAATGCGGAATATATGGGCCTGGACTTTTCAATCAATTTCAGGGGAGTAGGGAACAAACAGGTTTATAATGCTGCACGCACCAGTCTTGAAAGCCTTTTGGGCAGTAATAATTTCAGCACCCAGGTGCTGGATCGATGGACCGCAGAAGGTACTGCAACTTCCAGTTCCAATCCCAGACTTGTACCTGGTGATCCAAACGGCAATAACCGCTACTCGGACAGATGGATAGAAGATGCGGGCTATCTGAGGATACAGAACATACAACTGGGGTATAGTCTGCCTGCCGATCAACTCAGGACATGGACCAATGATTTTGTATCCAGGATGCGTTTTTATGTAGGCGTACAGAACCTGGCAACATTCACAAAATATTCCGGATATGACCCCGAAGTAGGACGTACCCAGAGCTTTCAAAAAGGAGATTTTACCCTGGCATCAGGGGTTGATGGAGGTGCCTCGCCACTGCCGAGGATCATACAATTAGGATGGTCCGTAACTTTTAATTAACCCGGGATTTGATATCTTTATAACATCAGCAATATGAAAAACATATATTTATTTTTCGCAGGTTTCTGTTTTCTGGTCCTGTTGTCATGTAATGACGAACTCGACCTGCAGCCACTGGACCGATTGACCATAGATACTTTTTATAAAACCAGGGCCGACTTTGACGGGGCGATATTTGCCTCCTATTCCTCTATCCAGGATTTTTGGGGGACCAGTACAGAAACCCTGGGAGAATTCGGGGAATTTTGGAAGATCACCCTGACAGTCACCGATGATGTGGCTGCAGACGCAATAAACTCGGATCAGATATCCCGGGACCTGGATGCACTGTTGATCCGGTCAAGTGATAAACCTTATGCCGCCGTTTACACGCAAATCTATGAAGGGATATATCGCGCCAATCTGGTATTGCAAAATCTGGATGGTGACAATCAGCTCACCGAGGCCGATAAATCTGAATTGGGTGCCGAAGCCAAATTTCTGCGAGGCTGGTTTCATTTTCAGGCCTATAAATTATTTGGAACGCCTCCCCTGGCCCTTGAAATTATACCGGGCCTCAATGACCAAGCCAAAGCGAATGCAACTCAGGAAGAACTTTTTGCGGCCATTCTGGCCGATTTTACTGATGCCGCTGCCGGCTTGCCTGATGCATGGGATAGCTCCAACACCGGTCGTGTAACTTCCTGGGCTGCCAAATCGTATATCGGAAAAGTAAATGTCTGGAAAGAGGATTGGGCCGCTGCCATTACAGCTTTTGAAGACGTTATAAGCAATGGACCCTATGAACTCGTTGCAGATTATGAGCAGGTGTTTGCCTATAATAACGAGAATAATTCTGAATCGATCTTTGAGATTCAATACGGTGGTCCTTTTTCAGATGACAACATCTGGGTTTTTGATGACACTCATTCCGAGGACTTTAAGGCTTCACAGGGAACCGGGCGAGGCTGGTTCTGGGATGCAAGTAATGGAGCTCCAGGTGGCAAATTGGGATATTGGGCTCCTACACAGGACCTCGTTGATGCCTTTGAACCAGGGGATCTGCGGGCTCAGTCTATATTTTACCAGGGTGGGGACACCTACTATTCCTTTGATGGTACAAGGTATGAATTGCCTTATGATGAGGCTTGGTCCTCTACCAATTTTACCCTGAAAAAGTACAGGGGTTCTATCAATACCGTTTCCGGCAACAGCTCCCCGAACGGTCAGGCGGATTTCAATAATGAACGTTGGTTCCGTTTCGCTGAATTAAAGTTACTTTATGCAGAAGCCCTGATCGAGGGAGGCGGAGACCTCGGAATCGCTAAACAACAGATTGATGATATTCGCCTTCGTGCCGGATTGGCAGCGCTGGATGTTTCTGCGGATCTCACCGATGCGATGCGTCAGGAGAAACGAATTGAACTGGCACTTGAACCTCATCGTTGGTTTGATATTACCCGTTGGGGCATTGGCGCCGAAGTATTTGGAGCTGCGTGGAATGACAGGTTCAATGTGTTTCCATTGCCGCTGTCAGAGATTGATCGCTCCAAAGGGTTATTAATTCAGAATCCCGGGTACTAATTCAAGTTCACGGGAGACCTGAGCTTTACGAAAATCACAAATCCGGGCAACCCGGCACAAGGAGAATCCAATCTGTTTTTGGAAGATTGGATTCTTTCTGTTTAAGGGTTTGTTACTATCTTCGTTAGCTGCCCTATGAAAATAATTCGAGCCACATACCTTCTTCCAATCACCGCATTATTACTAGTCCTGTCCTGTAGTGAGCGTGGGGCTATTCATTTTAAAGAATTGACTCCAAACCGGACAGGTGTAACCTTTAGCAATTCCCTGAAGTATTCAGATTCGCTAACCGTCCTTGAATTTGAATATATGTATAACGGCGCCGGCGTTGCGGTGGCCGACTTTGACCAGGACGGGTGGCAGGATATTTATTTTACCGGAAATATGGTAAGCAACCGGCTTTACCGAAATCTGGGAGAATGGAAATTTGAGGATATTACCTCGGCCTCAGGGGCGGGCTCCACCCATTGGTCCAATGGCGTGGCAGTAACTGACATCAACCAGGATGGGTATCCTGATATTTATGTTTCCAGGGGAGGACCCCGGGGATCAGAAGGGCCAAACCGGGCCAATCTCCTTTTCGTTAATACAGGCATGAAGAATGGAAAATTATCCTTTCGTGAGGAGGCTGCCAAGTGGGGCCTGGCAGATGAAAGCTATTCCGTTCAGGCAGCTTTTTTTGATTATGACCGCGACGGAGACCTTGATATGTATTTGTTGAGTAACGCCTTGGTCGATTTTAACAGGAATACTTCAAGACCAAAAGATCGAACCGGCAAAGCGCCATCCGCCGATAAATTGTTTCGGAATAATGGGGACCAGACCTTTACCGACATTTCCAAGGACGCAGGAATTCTTATCGAAGGCTTCGGTTTGGGGGTACAAGTCTGCGACCTGAATAAAGATGGCTGGCCTGATATCTATGTATCCAATGATTTTTTAACAGATGATCTGCTTTATATCAATCAGCAAAACGGGACTTTCGCTAACGAGATCACCCGGTATTTCAGGCACCTTACCTTTAATGGGATGGGTAATGATATCGCAGATATTAACAATGATGGCCTGGAAGAGGTCATCGTGCTTGATATGCTGCCTGAGGATAACAGACGTTGGAAACTAACCATGATGGGGAACAATTACGACGAATTTATGACGAGCCTTTCTCATGGATATCAGCCGCAATACATCCGGAACACGCTGCAACTAAATAATGGAAACGGGTCTTTCAGTGAGGTAGGTCAGATCGCCGGGATATCGGCTACGGAGTGGAGCTGGAGCGCGCTATTTGCCGACTTTGATCAGGATGGGATGAGGGATCTGTGCATCACCAATGGTTATCGTCAGGATATCACCAATCTTGACTTCATGGTTTATGGAAATCAAATCCTGACCATGGGGACCGAAGAAGCCAATCGGAAGCAACGTCTGGAGGAATTAAATAAGCTTCCGGGAATTAAGATACACAATTACTTTTTCAGAAACGAGGGAGATCTCCGGTTTAAAGATCTTTCAAATGAGGTCGGCTTTACAAAACCGACTTATTCCAACGGGATGGCCTATGCCGATTTTGACAGGGACGGCGACCTGGATCTCGTAATGAACAATATTGATGACCCCGCTTTGCTGTATGAAAATATGCTGGATCCGGCGCCTGAGAGACATTATATCAAAATTAAATTTAAGGGTCCGCCCCCTAACAAAGACGGAATTGGATGCAGGGTGCAGCTCAATTACAAGGGGCAGCTCCAGGAAGAATATTTCACTCCCTACAGAGGCTATCTCTCCTCCATGCAGCCCATCATGCATTTTGGGCTTGGTGCCGCTGCCAGCATCGACAGCCTGAAAGTAACATGGCCGGATGGCAGGGTAGAATGGCGAACAAAAGTCGCTGTCGACAGGGAACTCACTTTGGAGTATAAGGATGCACGTCCTGAATTGCAAAGGCCCGAACCAAAGAAGCCGACTTTATTTTATGCTCAGGACAGTACAGGGATCGCATATACCCATATAGAGGATGATTTTGTGGATTATAAGATCCAGCCGTTGCTGCCACATATGCATTCGAGGAATGGCCCTGGACTTGCTGTGGCAGATGTTAATGGAGATGGTCTTGAGGATTGTTATATAGGAGGTGCGGCTGGGAAGAAGGGCATGCTCTTTATTCAGCAAGCCGACGATGATTTTATTCAAACACCTTTAGGAGATGAAGCCGGAGAGGATATGGGTGTCCTCTTCTTTGACGGGGATAATGATGGCGATCAGGACCTCTACGTGGTGAGCGGTGGCTCTTCATTTCCCAAGGGAGATCCCAGGTACAAAGACAGGATTTATGTAAATGATGGCTCAGGGAATTTCACTAATTCCGGAGGTCTCCCGGAATTTACTTCCAGTGGTTCTGTGGTAACAGCGGCCGATTATGATAAAGATGGTTTGCTGGATCTGTTTGTCGGGGGCCGGGTGAGCCCCGGAGAATATCCCCTTCCGCCCATTAGCAGGTTAATGCGGAATAAAAGTGAGGATGGACGGCTTCAATTTGAGGAAGTAGCCAAAGGTCTTCCCGCGTCCTTTGCTGAAATGGGTATGGTTACGGCTGCGCTCTGGACAGATTTTAATAATGACACCTGGCCGGATCTTATTGTGGTAGGAGAGTTCATGTCTGTTCGTATATTTCAGAACAAGGAGGGCTCCTTAGTGGATATTTCACAAATGGCCGGGCTTTCCAATTCACACGGGTGGTGGAACAGTATAGCCGCAGGAGATTTTGACCAGGATGGGGATATGGACTATGTCCTGGGCAATCTGGGTCTGAACAGCAGATACAGGGCCAGTGCGGAGGAACCGCTATGTATCTATGCCAAAGACTACGACAAAAACGGGCAGATAGACCCGGTAATGTGCTATTACATTATAGGAAAAAATTATATTGCACATTCCCGTAATGACCTGATAGAGCAGATCAATGTCATGCGGGGAAGATTCCGAACCTACTCCGATTATGCGGAGGCCAGCTTTGAAGAATCGTTTTTGAAAGAAGAACTCGAGGACGCCCTCATCGTTAAGAGTGAAACATTTGCCAATAGTTACCTGGAAAACCTTGGCGGAGGAAAATTCTCCCTGTCCGACCTGCCCAGGAACGCGCAAATTGCACCCATGTATGGGATGCTTGTCCACGATTATACAGGTGACGGCCTTCCTGATTTGCTTGCCGTCGGCAATTTTTATAGTGGCGAAGTATTTTCAGGCAGGTATGACGCCTCCATCGGATGGCTGCTTGCAGGTGATGGTCAGGGAAACTTCAATTCGGTAGATGTTACAGATAGCGGCTTTTATATTCCGGGAGATGCCAAAGGGATGGCCAACCTGCGCAAAGGGAATGAGGAAGTCATCGTCACAACCGTTAATAACGGCTCCACTTTAAGCCACCGATTTCCTGCCTTAGGTGAGAAAGTTTATAATGCCAAAAGAGCAGATATCGCTGCTATAGTTAAAAAAAGTGACGGCAGTTTGCAAAAAACGGAATTTTATTACGGATCGGGATATCTTTCTCAGGGAAGCCGGTCGCTTCGCATCCCTGACAATGCCACCTCTGTGATTATAATTGATGCCAGTGGCACACGCACTGAAATCCTTGCTGCCTTATGAAGCATTTCCGGATCATAGCGCTCACAGGTATGTCAATTGTCACCTTAATGGCATGCGGCAAAAAAGATACCTCCAGATTCCGTTTACTGAATGCTTCCGAATCAGGAATCAAATTTGAGAACACCATTGCGGAAAATGACAGCATCAATGTCTTTCAGTTCATGAATATTTATACCGGTGCCGGGGTGGCGATTGGGGATATTAACAATGACGGCAGACCCGATATCTATTTTAGTGGAAATATGGTAACGGGGAGGATGTATCTGAACAAGGGTGATCTTCGATTTGAGGACATCACTGAAACCGCGGGTCTGATTAATTCCCGATGGGGAACCGGGGTTACCATGGTTGATATCAACAGTGACGGATGGCTGGATTTGTATGTGTGCGTCTCCGGAAGTGCTCAGGAATCGGAACGTGCCAACCTACTTTATATCAACAATGGAGATCTGACCTTTACTGAAAAGGCAGCTGTGTTCGGTCTTGCGGATACGAGACAGTCAATGCAGGCCGCATTTTTTGATTATGATAAGGATCAGGATCTGGATATGTATCTGCTGGTGAATCCTGCCGCCTATGAATACCGGGTTAATAGCAGTACGCCCAGACAACTTGAAGGACAGTCGGTCAGTAATGACCGCCTATACCGCAACGACGGGCAGAATCACTTTACTGATGTTACCTTGCAGGCGGGGATTCTGGTAGAAGGATATGGGCTTGGCGTTGGTATCTCAGACATTGATGAAAACGGCTGGCCGGATATCTATGTGTCCAATGATTTTATCGGGAATGATATTCTTTATATGAACCAGGGAGACGGAACTTTTAAAGACCGGATCAGTGACTTTCTCAATCATACTTCCTATGCGGGAATGGGTAATGACATAGCCGATGTTGACAACAACGGCAAGCCTGACATCATGGTTCTCGATATGCGACCTGAGG
Source organism: Zeaxanthinibacter sp. (assembly GCA_041743425.1). Lineage (GTDB taxonomy): Bacteria > Bacteroidota > Bacteroidia > Flavobacteriales > Flavobacteriaceae > JTS-RE37. Next base: position 14,909 of record JBGTMS010000107.1, read on the forward strand.
ATAATGAAAGACAAAAGCTGATCATCTCCTCTACCGGATACGATCGCTTTAATATGATGCTGGAAGCCGGCTACCAGCCGCAGTACAGTCGGAACACGCTTCAGTTGAACAAGGGAGGCGGTGTGTTTAGTGAAATTGGATATTTGGCAGGCGTAAGCAGCACCGACTGGAGTTGGAGTCCGCTTCTGGCGGATTTTGACAATGACGGATACAGGGATATGTTTGTATCCAATGGATTTTTGAGGGATCTTGGCAACCTGGATTATATCCATTATCAGAACATCTATGACAACCCTCTCGGAGACCCTGAAACCAAGATCAAAAAGAAACTGGAGTCCATTTCGGAACTTCCGAGTGCCAGGTTGCAGAACTACCTTTACAAAAACAAAGGAGACACGACCTTTGAAAATATCACGGAAGAATGGGGGATGAAAGTGCCCAGCTGTTCTAACGGCGCGGCCTATGCGGATCTTGACAACGACGGAGACCTGGACTTGGTGGTGAACAATGTAAACCAGCCCGCATTCCTTTATGAAAACAGAAGCGAAAGGGATTCAGCGGCAAATTATTTAAAGGTTGTTTTTAAAGGAAATGTCGCCAACCCTTATGGAATTGGCAGTAGGGTCAGACTTACCACCGGCTCTGCCAGTCAGGTATCTGAGCAATTTTTAAGTCGTGGCTATGAAAGCAGTATAGACCCTGTGATGCATTTTGGCGTGGGAGACAGGAAGACTATCGATAGCCTGGAAGTGCACTGGCCGGACGGCACCTACCAACTACTTACCGGGCTGCCTTCCAATCGGCAAATAACTCTGGTGCAGGCCGATGCCGTAAAGAAGATCGCTATATCCAGTCCTGCTACCGGGTCTACCTGGCTTCAGGAAATTACCGACAGTCTCGGAATTGGGTTCCAACACACCGAAGACGCGGTGGCAGACTTTAAATTGCAACCCATTCTTCCGCATATGCATTCCCGTTTAGGCCCGGGAATTGCCGTAGGTGATATCAATGGAGACCTTAGAGAAGATTTTTATGCGGGCGGGGCGGCACAACAACCAGGACAGTTTTTTATCCAGCGTGCCGATGGATCGTTTGAAGAAAAAAAATGGCTTGTTGATGCAGAATTTGAAGATATGGGAAGTCTATTCTTTGATGCTGACAGAGACGGAGATCAGGATCTCTATGTCGTAAGTGGAGGCGTTTTCCTCAATGCAAGTCCGCCGGCATACCAGGACCGTTTGTATCTGAATGATGGTAGGGGGAATTTTGAAAGGGCTGAAAACCTACCTGATCTTTCGGTAAGTGGCTCTGTTGTAACCGCTACTGATTTTGATCGGGATGGCGATCTGGATCTCTTCATTGGCGGGAGAGTAAGTCCGGGTGCCTATCCGATGCCGGTTGAAAGCCGGCTATTGGAAAATGTTACCCTTCCTGGTGCAAAACCGGAGTTCAGGGATATCAGCAATACTATTACGGGATGGGACCGGCTCACCATGGTCACTTCCGCACTCTGGACGGACTATGACAATGATGGCTGGACAGACCTGATCGCATGCGGTGAATTTATGCCCATTGTCCTTTTTCATAATGAGAAAGGGAAGCTGGAGGACGTGTCTCCCTCCGATTCCGGCCTGATACAAACTGAAGGATGGTGGAATAGCATCAGCGGGGGAGATCTGGACAATGACGGAGATACGGACTACATTCTTGGGAATCTGGGGTTGAACAGTAAATATGTCGCGTCCCCTGAAGAACCACTATGCATTTACGCCAGTGACTATGACAAAAACGGCCGCATAGATCCCGTTATGTGCTATTTTATACAAGGCCGGAATTATATTGCCCATTCACGGGATGAATTGGTCAGTCAGATCAACGCAATGCGCTCGCGTTTCAAGACCTACCAATCTTTTGCTGAGAACACATTTGAGCAGTCGTTCCGGCCTGAAGAGCTCAGAGATGCTTATGTGGTAAAAAGCCATAACTTTGCCAGTAGTTACCTGCAAAATCTCGGGGATGGCCAGTTCAAACTGACAAATCTTCCCGCAGAATGCCAGGTTGGTCCCCTTGAAGGTGTTGTAATTGAAGACTTGGATCAGG
>JBGTMS010000108.1:0-17209 GCA_041743425.1 Zeaxanthinibacter sp.
GATGTCCGATCTCTAGCACTTGATTACCTCATACGCCTGCAGCGAAGGATTAAGGGTACCATGCCAGTCATAACCCATAGGATGACCAAAGCGCTCCTGCAATTCCTGGAAAAAGAAATTGAAGAAGTTATCGGCGAGACAAAGGAAGCAGATCGTTTTATCCCGCCCTATAATCCGGACATGTCCATTAAATCCAATGGCAAATAATTTCCTGTTTCCGTCAGGTCCTATTCAATATCTTTCAGAGAAATTCTGAACTGCCTTTGCCCTCACGTATGACTTTGGGTTCATCATCAGAGAGATCAATCACCGTCGATGCCATATTTCCCCCGTATCCTCCGTCAATAATAACGTCTACAAGATGATCCCATTTCTCAAGAATGAGTTCTGGGTCTGTTGTATACTCGATTAGCTCGTCTTCATCCCTGATTGAAGTAGATACAATGGGGTTGCCAAGTTCGCGTACCAATGCCTGTGCAATGGCATTCGCAGGTACCCTTATCCCAACGGTTTTTTTATTCTTGAATTCCTTGGGCAAGTTATTGTTTCCAGGCAAAATAAAGGTATAGGGCCCTGGAAGGGCTCTTTTAAGAATCTTAAAAGTTGGGGTATCAATCTGTCGTACGTAGTCGGATAGATTACTGAGATCGGCGCATATAAAGGACCAATTCGCCTTGCTGAGTTTTACGCCTTTGATCCGCGCTATCCGCTCCAATCCTTTCGACTTGGTGATATCGCAACCCAGTCCGTAAACAGTATCGGTGGGATAGATGACCAGACCTCCATTCCTTAAGACCTCTACTACCCTTCTGATCTGCTTGGGATTTGGATTCTCTTCAAATATTTTTATGAATTCTGCCACTTCCTGCTATTTCTCATTTCCATTTAATGCATTACGAATACCCCCTGAAAAATTATTATCTCCATAACAGCTGATCCAAAAAAAAATTGAATGGAGCCAGGTGCCGGCGGGCTTAATTTACTTGCCTTCCAGATAAGCTCATTATGTAAAGATACATTTTATAGCCGGTATGAGACGTTAGAACCCGCATGCCAAGGGCTCAGGGTATATCTCGATTGAGAGGAAAAGTTACTTCAGGCGGGCGTTGGCATAAAAGATCTGATACCGCCCTGTTTTGTCCACCACGTTCAGCTCAGGGGACCTGGTAAACTCTCACATAGTCCACTTCCATCACTGCAGGGAAGATGGTATTGTCCACTCCTTCTATACCCCCCCAGTTCCCGCCTACCGCTATATTCATCAGAAAATAAAATGGTTTGGAGAATGGCCAATTATCACTATTACCAGTAGCCGGACGTATAAAGTTCAACTTCACATTATCTTCGTCGTCAATGTAAAATTTAATATATTTTGAAGTCCATAGCACCCCATACACATGAAACTCTTCTTCTACTGTTGCCAGCGCTACGGGCCCTGAGGTAATCTGAGTTCCGATCGCATGATTATTGGCCGTGCTGTGAAGGGAAAAATGCATTTGATCTGGTTCAAAGCTGACATATTCCATGATGTCAATTTCACCGCAGGCCGGCCATCCCACGGTATGTATTTCACTACCCAGCATCCATAGAGCCGGCCAGATACCATTGCCTCTGTGCTCAGGTATCTTTGCGCGAATCTCTAACTTTCCATAGGTAAAAGTGGTTTTACTGTTCATTCGTGCCGAGGTATATTCCCCGGCAATTCCACTTTGCTCCTGGTGACTGGCAATAATCTTAAGGGTACCTCCACTGACTTCGGTACTACCTTCTTCAACGTAATTCTGCAATTCATTATTTCCCCAACCGTGATCTCCGGTTTCAAAGGCCCATTTATCCGTATCTACCTGAACTCCATCAAACTCATCATTCCATACCAACTCAGCATTCTTCCAATAGTTTTCGGCAAAGACATCCGGAGTCTCCGGCAAGTTTTCCTCTTCAATTTCCGGTTCCGCCTGAACGGTGTTCTCTCCTTGTCCGCAGGCTGTGAACATCAGGGGCATGCATGCTGCCAGCAATATATGTCTTACAATTTTCAATACTCTCATTCCTTTGTTTTTCAGTGATTTATACTTGAATTACTATCCTTTCAGAGCTTCAGTTATCCAGCAGTTCTAGCCGCGCGAAACGAAGCAATAATTTTTTAACTTCCCCTTTATCAAATTTAATCTCTGCTTTTCTGTCATTTCCCACACCTTCCAATTTTAAAACTTTTCCCTTTCCAAAACGACTGTGGTAAACCAAAGCCCCTTCCTGAAAGTTCGGGTCCATGCCGTCATTCCTAGCCTCAGCTGATGCGAGCTCCGGCTTTAATGTGCGCAATTTTCGGAGTTGATTGCCAGCCGGTCTGAGAAAGTCCGGGGGAGTTCCATTGGCTGGTTTTATTTGACGCAAACGGCTCTTGTCAATTTCCCCGAATATTGCAGTATCTATCATCGATTTATATCGGTAGGTATCGGATGGTGTCAGGTTTTCAATATATTTTTCATCGATCTCCTGTATGAAACGGCTGGGTTCCGCATCGATCAGTTTGCCCCATCTATATCGATTCTGGGTATATGTCAGATAGGCTTGTTCCTCTGCCCTGGTCAGGGCTACATAAAACAATCTGCGCTCTTCCTCCAGTTCACTTCGGGTGTTCATACTCATGGCGGAGGGAAAAAGATCTTCCTCCATACCAACGATATAAACAAACGGAAATTCCAGTCCTTTTGCAATGTGAATGGTCATTAATGCGACCCTGTCATCGTCACCGGTATCCTTATCAAGATCTGTTGCAAGTGCGACATCTTCAAGAAATGTAGCGAGATCACCCCTGGCGTCGACCAATTCTTTCTGACCTTCAACAAAATCCTGAATCCCGTTTAAAAGCTCCTCAATATTTTCCATTTTCCCTATTCCTTCAGGGGTACCATCTTTTTTGAACTCCAGTAAAATACCAGTTTTGCGAGCCACATGTTCAGCCAGTGTGAAAGCGTCAACCTGTTCATTCAGGATCTGGAAGCTTTTAATCATGGTCACAAAGTCTTCCAGTTTGCCCCGGGTACCGGCATTGATGCGCAAGGCGGTCGCATCCATATTTTCCAATACCTCAAAGATAGAATTGCCATAGTGATTCGCCGCAACAACAAGCTTGTCTATGGTGGTCTGTCCAATCCCGCGGGGTGGGAAATTTATTATGCGTTTGAGGGCTTCTTCATCCTTAGGATTAATTATAAGTCTGAGGTAGGCCAGGACATCTTTGATTTCCTTGCGCTGGTAAAAAGAAAGTCCCCCATAAATGCGATAAGCAATATCTCTCTTGCGCAAAGCATCTTCTATGGCCCTGGATTGGGAATTGGTTCGATAGAGGACTGCAAAATCCCCATTACGTCGCTGTTCCCGCATTTTATGCTCAAAAATGGAACCTGCCACAAACCTTCCCTCTTCAGCATCTGTTATACTCCGGTGCAGACGGATAAGATTTCCTTCAGAGTTCGCAGTCCATACGACTTTTTTAAGTTGGGTTTTATTGTTCGCGATTATGGCATTCGCTGCGTTGACAATATTCTTGGTAGATCGATAATTTTGCTCAAGTCTGTAGAAAGCTACTTCCGCATAATCTTTCTGGAAATTAAGGATGTTGCTGATGTTTGCACCTCGAAATGAATAAATACTCTGCGCGTCATCCCCTACTACACAGATATTCTGATATCTGTCAGCCAGGGCCTTAACGATAAGATATTGCGAATGGTTGGTATCCTGATACTCATCTACCAGGATATAGCGAAAGCGGTCCTGATACTTGAGCAATACTTCGGGGAAGCGGTTCAATAATTCGTTTGTCCTTAATAGCAAATCATCAAAATCCATGGCACCCGCCTTAAAACAACGATTGACATATTCCTCATAAATTTCTCCGGTTCTCGGACGTTTGGCCATGGCATCGGCTTCCATCAATTCAGGATCCTGAAAATAGGCCTTCACAGTGATCAGATTGTTTTTATAAGATGAAATACGATTTTGTATTTGTTTAAATTTATAAATGTCCTTGTCCAGTCCCATTTCTTTAATAATGGCCGCTATAAGTCGCTGTGAGTCCTGGGTGTCATAAATGGTGAAATTTGCAGGGAATCCGAGTTTGGAACCATCATAACGCAGCAATCGCGCAAACACCGAGTGAAAAGTACCCATCCACAAGTTCTTTGTTTCTGAAGATCCTACCAGATCGGCAATGCGTTTTTTCATTTCCCGCGCCGCTTTGTTAGTAAAGGTGAGTGCGAGTATATTGAACGCATCCAACCCCTGTTGCATCAGGTGGGCAATCCGATAAGTAAGCACCCTGGTTTTTCCTGAGCCTGCGCCGGCTATCACCATGAGCGGCCCTTCCTTGTGCAGAACAGGCGCTTGCTGGGCTTCATTCAGATCATTTAAAAACTGATTCAATGGAACGCGTTTAGCTGGTGAATTTAGCCATAAATGCCCTGACAAAAAATGATATCGATCCTTAATTATAAACAGCTCTACCAGCACCTACATTGTGAAAATTGCACCTACAGAGGAGGAGCCCGGTCCATGAAGATAGGCGGTTGAAGGTAGGATGGTCCTGCCTATAATCCGGTGTTTAGCAAATTTAGTTCTTTGGGCAGGCAGGGGTTTTCGCATACAATTCGTTATATTTAGCCCATTCAATGCCATTATGCGTCAATTTCAGTTGCTCCTGCTTTGTTCTATATCTTTCACTGCCTGGAGTCAAGTCAAAAAAGCAGGACCTGTAATTCAGAATTTTGGCGAGGTCTACACGGTTGAGACCAGCGGATTTCCAACGGATACTTTACTGAACTTCAAGGTGGTATTTGACATCATGGAAAGCCCGGAGTCACATACCCAGATCAACCGTCAGATAGAAACCGTTGCCAGGTTCCTCAATATGCATTCGCAAAATGGCGTAAGCCCAAAGCAACTTATGGTATACATGGTCTTTCATAATGAGGCCACAAAGGATATCATCACAGATGATGCTTATACGGAAAGGTTCAACACTAAAAATCCGAATGCCGACCTGATGAATCAGCTCATGGATGCCGGTGTTGGGGTGGTCTTATGCGGGCAGTCATCCAAAGCGCGAAACGTGCCCATTTCAGAGGCTTTTACCGGTGTCCGTCTGGCCCTGTCGGCGATGACGGCCCTTATTCAACTTCAGGAAGAAGGGTATCATGTTATTAAATTCTAAATCAAATTGTTATGAGTAAATATTTAATCGCTTTTTTTGGTCTCACCGTATTCTTAGGAAGATCTCAGGAAGCTGCTGTCAAGAAGGATATTGAAGCCATTAATGATAAGGTAATTGAATGGCGCCGGGACATTCATCAGCATCCTGAACTTTCGAACCGTGAATTTAAGACAGCAGAGAAAATTGCTGCCCATCTAAAATCACTCGGCATTGAAGTACAGACCGGAGTGGCGCACACAGGGGTCGTGGGAATCCTCAAAGGCAAAAAGCCCGGAAAAGTTGTTGCGTTAAGAGCGGATATTGATGCCTTACCTGTCACCGAAAGAAATGATCTTTCATTCCGATCTACCGTCACTTCAGAATTTGACGGCGAAGAAGTTGGTGTTATGCATGCTTGTGGCCATGACACCCATACTGCCATTCTCATGGGGGTAGCTGAAGTCTTGTCCATGCATCAGGAAAAAATTCAGGGTACTGTAAAATTCATTTTTCAACCGGCAGAGGAAGGGGCACCTACCGGAGAAGAAGGAGGGGCTTTGTTGATGGTCAAGGAAGGAGTTCTGAAAAGCCCCGATGTGGATGCCATTTTTGGACTACATATTAACTCTCAGACCCCGGTTGGGGTCATCCGCTATAAATCCGGCGGTACCATGGCATCGGCCCAGCGATTTGTCATCAGCGTAAAAGGGAAACAGACCCATGGCTCACAACCCTGGTCAGGGATAGATCCGATCCTGATCAGCGCAAAAATTATTGATGGCCTTCAGACAATCATCAGCAGGGAGGTAAATCTGACAAATGAAGCGGCCGTTATATCTGTTGGAAAAATCACCAGCGGGGTACGATTCAATATAATTCCTGAGACAGCGGAAATGATTGGAACCATTAGAACCCTTGATTATGAAATGCAGAAACAGGTGAATAGGCGGATGGAGGAAATGGTTCCAGCCATAGCAAAAGCCTATGGAGGTGAAGCGTCCATAGAGATCACTACCAGTACCGATATCACATATAACGATCCTGAACTAGTAACCGCCATGCTTCCATCGCTGCAAAAAGTAGCAGGATCCGGGCAGGTAATGGAACAGAAGGCCGTTACCGGGGCCGAGGATTTTTCTTATTTTCAAAAGGAGGTTCCGGGCTTTTTCTTTTTCCTGGGGGGAATGACTCCGGGGACAACTTCTGCCTATCCTCACCATACCCCTGATTTCAGGATAGACGACAGTGGATTGATTCTTGGGGTAAAAGCACTAACTCAGCTCACTCTGGATTATCTCAATATGAAGGGTTAACCCTTTTTTTCTGAACTACGATGTGCCGCATAACCTTCTCGCAGAACCGCTTGAACTGTACAATATTTTCCGTACTAAAGAGTTATCTCCGGGGATATGGCCTCTATTGAAAGGTGCAAAACATTTCCTTCCAGGGATGTATTCGACAGAATTCAAATTATAGTATGTTTGCATCGGAATTTCAGAAAGTCTACATCCTGTTATAATTAAACACTGCTCCCATGAGAAGAACCCTATGGACTTGCATTTTGTCACTATTTATTTTCACTGGTCTGACCGCGCAGAAAAAGAGCGATCTGCTTATGGAAATTAATCAACTCAAATCGAAACTCGATTCTACGCAATCCCTGGTAAAGGATGCGAAAAATCAGGAAAGGATGAGCATGTCACAAACCGAATCATTCCGCGAACAAGTAGCGGAATTGCAGACGGCCAACGCCACACTCTTACAAAATTTAAATAGTTTTGCGCAGGTTTCCAATAAGAATTCGGAAAATATCAACCGAACGCTTGCAAGTCTTGACGAAAAAGAGCGGCAGCTTAAATTTATCAGGGAAGCCATAGCCCAAAACGACTCAACCGCGATTCTTGTACTTACCAGAGCCAAGCAATCTCTGGGTGAAAATGCTAAAATCAGTGTTTCGGAAGGGGCAGTTACCATCATGTCCGACCTTACATTTCTTTTTGGGGATACTGCTGGCTCGAAGCTTTCGGATAGTGCCGGTTCGTGGCTTGGAAACATCGCTACCATCCTCAAGTCACATCCCGAGATGGCCCTAACCATTGAAGGACTAAGTATGACAGGTCAGCTTGACCTTGCCGCCTTACAGGCTGCGGCAGTTTCGACATCACTACAAAATACCCATCAAATTGCCGCTGAGCGCATACTTGCTCTGGCGCGTGATGGTAATTTTAAAGAGGGCATCAATCTAAAAATTCATCCCAAATTCCAGCAGTTTTATCTGATGGTGAGGGAAAAAATGAAAAATAATCCGAAGCAATAGATGTCGTCCGTTGTAGGGTATAATTTCCAGACGATTCGTTCGTTCTTAGTAGTAGCATTAAAATTCAAATAAACATGACCGGAGACGGAATATTTCAATTGTTTGCTTATCTGTTACCAGGCGTTGTCACCGGCGCAGTTGCGTTTTATTTTTTCAGGCTGCACACGAATAATGAGGAAGGCCGCAGACGCTATATGCTTCATAAAGACTCTCAAAAGAATGCCATGCCCATCAGGCTGCAGGCCTATGAAAGGATGGCCTTATTCCTGGAGCGCATTTCTATCCCATCTCTTGTAGTTCGGGTTTCTCCTCATTCCGCTGATAAAAATGCCTACGAAGCCTTGCTGGTAAAAAGTATTGAGAATGAATTCGATCACAATTTATCTCAGCAGATCTATATGAGCGACGAATGCTGGAATATCATCAAGGCTGCCAAGAGTGCCACTATCCAGATCATCAGAAAGGCGGCCATGAGCAACACAGATTCAGCAGACAAATTACGCGAGGACATTCTTAGTGAAACAATGGACAAACAATCCCCTTCTGCCACAGCGCTCTCCTACGTGAAAAAAGAGATAGGTGCACTTTGGTAATTTAACCGGGTCGCTTTACTTCATTGCTATCTCGCTCAGTTCCGTATTCTTACTATCAGCATAGTTGTAACCACTCTCCCACCAGGCGGTCATTGCTTCCTTTTCAAAGATCAGAGAATTTGTGGTAAGGACCGTTGGAGTATAATAAAAGTTAATGATGGCGCTGTTGTGATTGGCAACGAATTTGCCAATTCTGATATTCTGATTTTCTATCCTGTCCAGCATAAAGCTGAACATACTTGTAAGCAGGGAGAAAACATTCTTCGAAGGCATGCGGTTAAAGTGTGTAATTTCTGTATGAAGGATGATGGCATCAACGACCTGGGCGCCTCTCCTAAGTGCTTCCTCTATGGGAACCATGCTTCCCAGCCCACCGTCTGCATATTCACACCCATCTTTCCTTACCAGGCTCATAAATGGTGTATAATTACAAGAGATCCAGATCCACTCGCAAAAATCATCGTATTCAAAATCCTTAATCGATTTATATTCCACCTGGTTCAATGAAAGATTGGCCACAGTGACAACTATATCCTTCGGCCCTTCTTTTAATTTTGCAAATTCCGATTGGGTCAGCGTTCGCCGTATAAGGTCCAGCAAATTCCTGCTTTCACCAAAAGTTTTGCTGCCGCGATAGAAATTTCGTACCACATTCCAATGGTTAATACCTATGTTGGCCACCCCATATTTCTTTTGTATTGTAAAGGGACAGTTGCTAAAAATACTGTTCTGATCTACGGAAGTGTAGACATCCCGGATCTTTTTAATTTTATTCAATGCCAGGTGTGATATCAGCAAACTCCCGGTAGAAGTTCCCAGCATCAGATCATAATTGTGGCCAGATTGTTCCATGAGATATTGCGCTACTCCTCCCGCAAAAGCTCCTTTGCTGCCTCCGCCGGAAATGACCAATGCTCTCATTTTAAATCTAGTTTGCTTTGAATATAACGCAATTCTTCTCCTTTTAGTTCTTTACTGAGCTGGCTCATTCTTTGTCTTTGTCTGGTATCGGTTAGCTGGCCATCCATCATCTCACGGGCAAACTTCCGGAATTGCCAGGCGTGGTGCACACAAGCATTGACCAGATCTTTTAAATTAGCATCAGAAAATCCAACAACATCCTGCATGACCTGAAATACCCGCTGCCTAACTTCAAAATTGTACGACGGCGCCGTGTACGATCGTAATTCTTCCTCGGCCTGAACTGTAGCAACCGGATCCAGATAGTCGCGGGTCAATATGGCAAGGGTAAGCCAGAGAATCCGTACATTCTTATCCGGTAAACCGATAATTCCTTTCGTTTTTTCCAGATATGACTGCCTGCCCTCAGGAAAGTGCACCCAAAGTTTATATAAGACATCTTCCATGGTGCGATAGCTCGGATCGCCCAATAAAGTTTCAAATGCCGTTTTAAGTTCCCGGGGAACGGGTCCTATTGAAACCGCAACCGCCTGCCTGACCAGGATATCCCCGGAAGCGAGGACTGAATCCAAAAATGGTACCGAAAGAGATTTGTGGTAATCCAGAATGATTTGCCTTTTCAGATATACAGAGCTGGATGCCTCCCAATATTTTCGGATGATAGGTTCATTCTCTGAACTATTGGCGGTAAGTTCCCGCTGTAATTTAAAAAAGGTTGAAAGGTCACGAGAACCGGCAGCCAGCATATTTTTAAGGTCTTCAAACTGGAATTCCGGACTGTTGAGCCACTCCTGGTAGTACATATCCACAGGACGATCGGTTACCTCTTTTATGTTTTCCATAAAATCCTCAATGGTCACATTGCCAAATTGGTGCGTTCTGATAAATTTCCTGATACTTTCGGTGAATGCCTCCTCCCCTATTTCTACCCGAAGCATATACAGGGCCAGCGCTCCTTTTTCATAAAAGGTAAGGCTCCCCGCCCCAGGGTCAGTCAGGGCTTTTCCTTCACCTCGGCTGGCCTGGTACTCCAATTGCCTTGCAACCTCATATAATTTCCACAGCAGGTATTCTGATCCGAATATATCCTGTTCCGCCTGGTATGCGAAGTAAGTCGCGAAACCCTCATGGAGCCAATGGTGATTGCCGTCTTTTTCCGTCACCATATTGCCAAACCATTGATGGGCCATTTCATGGGCATTTACATTGACATAATTCCTGTCTACAAACGCCAGGGAATCGATCATGTAGCTATCGGCGAAAATGGTGCAACCCGTATTTTCCATCCCCGCGTATAAAAAGTCCCTTACCGGAACCTGTTTGTATTCCTTCCAGGGGTAGGGAACGCCAATTTCGGATTCCAGGTAATTAAATATCCTTTTCGTATAGCGATAAGTCGGTTCCACAAGGGCAGAGTCTCCGGGATAATAAAACATTTTAAGCGGAATACCGCTGTCCGAGGGGGTGCTTTGCTTCTTGTATTTTCCGGCAATGATGGCCAAAAGGTAGCTGCTCATGGGATGCTCCATTGTAAAACAATGGCGTTTGCGGTGACCCTCTGCATTCAGCACTTCAGGCACCCCGTTGCTGATCAATTCATAGGAAGCATCAAAGACAATACATAGATTGAAGATCACTTTCTCATTCATATCATCAAAACTGGGCAGCCAGTGACTCGTATACTTTCCTTGACCCTGGCTCCACATCTGGTTATTTTCCGGAACGTCATCTTCCCAACCTAAAAAATAAAGCGCCTGTTTAGGTGTAGCCCGGTATGACAGCCTGAGCTCATGCGATTTACCGGCTGATAATCTTTTAAAAATGCTGAGCCGTTTCCCATCGTAGGAAAACCTCGGGCGCCGGTCATCAATCATTACGGACGAAAACTCCATATCGTGAGCATCAATAAAAAGTGAGTCTGATTTATTCCGGACTTCGAATTGGTATACTACCTCCCCTTGTACAGATTGCGCAATGGGGTCTATTTCTATATCCGCTTTTGCCTTTGTGAAATCGACTCCGGGTTGTATCTGACTAAAGGCCAGCCATGGCAGTAAAATAGTTGGAAAAATCAGGAGGGAGGAATTGGTCATAGATTACCTAAAGGTCATTAAATTTACCATTTTGTATCATTGCAGTTCAATATACGAAGCATTAAATTAGGCATATGAATCCTAAATTTCTTGAAACACCAGTGGCTTATCTTAAGGGAGCTGGTCCGGGCAGGGCCAGCCTGCTGAGCTCGGAATTGGGGATTCAAACCTATGGAGACCTGTTGCATTGCTTTCCTTACAGATATATCGATAAGACTCATTATGTTAAAATAGCCGCCTTAGAACAGACGAATGCCGAAATTCAGATAATCGGGAAAGTGGTTCAGGTACGTATGGTCTCACAACAGAAAGGAAGTCGGCTGGTAGCCACTTTCCGTGATGATACCGGAGAGATGGATCTGGTTTGGTTCCGAAGTCATAAATGGATCCGCGAGCTGTTACAACCGGAGATTGCCTATGTGGTATTTGGAAAGGTAAGTTGGTTTAATGGCCGTTATTCAATGGCCCATCCTGAATTGGAATTGCAATCAGAACACGAACAGGGGATCAGATTACATATCCAACCGGTGTATCCTTCCACTGAAAAATTATCTGCAAAGGGAGTTACAAATCGACTGCTGGTGAAACTGATGCTACAGCTGTTCTCAGAGATCAAGGTTCCTTTTTTTGAAAGCCTTCCTGACGTCATCCTCGAGGAACTTCAGTTGGCCTCAAGAGGCGAGGCCGTTTATAACATCCATTTTCCTCAGGATCAATCAATGCTGGCCAAGGCACTTTACCGATTAAAATTCGAGGAATTTTTTTATCTGCAGCTGCAGCTTCTCTATAAAAAAATGATACGTAGACAGAGGATAAAGGGGTTTAACTTTGAAAAGGTAGGACCCCTTTTTAATACGTTTTATAAAGAATATCTCCCGTTTGAACTTACCGAAGCTCAAAAAAAAGTGCTTCGTGAAATAAGGTCAGACCTGGGGAGCAAGGCACAGATGAATCGTTTGCTGCAGGGAGATGTGGGTTCAGGAAAAACGATAGTTGCTCTTATGACCATATTGCTATGCGTAGATAATGGGTATCAGGCCTGTCTGATGGCACCGACAGAGATACTGGCCCAACAGCATTTTGAAGGAGTGCGGGACCTGCTCGGTGATATTGGCATTCAAGTGGCGCTGCTCACAGGTTCGGTAAAGAAATCGGATCGAAAAAGTATTCATGAAAAGCTTGAGAGCGGGGAGCTCCACCTTCTTGTCGGTACACACGCCGTCCTTGAAAAAAAAGTGAAGTTCGCCAACCTGGGACTGGCGATAATAGATGAACAACACAGATTTGGAGTGGCACAACGCTCTCAGCTTTGGCATAAGAATGTCATCCCTCCTCACATTCTGGTCATGACTGCCACCCCCATTCCTCGTACTCTGGCAATGAGTTTATATGGCGATCTTGATATTTCGGTAATTGATGAGCTTCCCCCGGGGAGGAAACCTATTAAAACGGTGCTCCGTACAGATGGCAGCCGGTTGAAAGTATTCCGGTTTATCAGGGAAGAGATACAAAAAGGACGACAAGTCTACATTGTATACCCTCTGATCCAGGAATCCGAAGCACTGGATTACAAAGATTTAATGGATGGTTATGAGAGTATTGCCCGCGAATTTCCCTTGCCCGTATATCAGGTTTCCATTGTGCACGGACAAATGAAGGCCGAGGCTAAGGATTTTGAGATGCAGCGATTTATCAGCGGGAAAACCCAGATTATGGTCGCAACCACGGTTATTGAAGTAGGTGTCGATATACCCAATGCTTCGGTAATGATTATAGAAAGTGCGGAACGGTTCGGCCTTTCACAATTGCATCAGCTCAGAGGCCGGGTAGGTCGTGGGGCAGATCAGAGTTATTGTATTCTGATGACTGGCAAGAAATTGTCAGGCGATGCAAAGACCCGGCTGGAAACCATGGTCCGTACTAACGACGGCTTTGAAATTGCGGAAACAGACCTTCGTTTAAGGGGGCCGGGAGACCTGATGGGGACTCAGCAAAGCGGTATCCTCACCTTAAAGATTGGCGACATTGTTAAAGACAATGAAATTTTAAAAACTGCGCGTTATTATGCCCTTCGGATCCTCAGAGAGGACCCCGGTCTGAAGGGGGAAGGCAACAAACCGGTCCTTGTTGCCTATACCCGTCTTTCAGAGGACAGAAAAATCTGGAATTATATCAGTTAACATTTTTCGCTTCATTAAAGGGCGACGAAATGTAACAAGAAACGCCAGGGCATGAATTTTCCGCAGCATCCGTGTGGCTTGCCGCAGACAGTATCTGAGAAAGGGTTGAACATCGTAATTTTCGCAACCGGAGTTTCTTTTTAATGCTTGTTTTTATAGCTTTGTTAGCCTAGAAAAGATGCGCGTATGAGTTCAAGGAAAACATTATTTGACAAGGTATGGGATGCCCATGTCGTCAGGACGATCGATAATGGTCCTGATGTCCTGTTTATTGACAGACATCTCGTACACGAAGTAACAAGTCCTGTTGCCTTCCTGGGCTTAAAGGAAAGGGGTATCCGGGTATTGCATCCGGAAAGAACATTTGCCACGGCAGACCATAATACCCCAACAAAGAACCAGCACCTTCCGGTAAAAGATCCAATGTCTGCCAACCAATTAAAGGCATTGGAACGCAATGCAGCTGAGCATAATATCCCGTACTGGGGCCTCGGGCACGAAAAAAATGGGATTGTTCACGTTATTGGACCGGAAAATGGGATCACACTTCCTGGAGCGACCATTGTATGCGGGGATTCACACACTTCTACGCATGGGGCCTTTGGGGCAATAGCCTTCGGTATTGGAACCTCCGAGGTAGAAATGGTCCTGGCCACGCAATGCATTATGCAACCGAAACCCATGCGCATGCGTATCAATATCCAGGGAGCTCTAAGCCGGGCGGTAACACCAAAGGACGTCGCTCTATATATTATTTCAAGACTTTCTACTTCAGGTGCCACGGGGTATTTCGTGGAGTATGCCGGAGAAGTTTTCAGGAATATGAGTATTGAAGGCCGGATGACGGTATGCAATCTGAGTATTGAAATGGGGGCACGCGGGGGTATTATCGCTCCGGATCAAAAGACCTTTGATTACATCAAGGGCAGGGAATATGCACCCAAAGGGGAAGCATGGGATAAGGCCATGACCTATTGGAATACTTTGAAGTCTGATGACAATGCCATTTTTGATAAGGAAATCACTTTGGATGGAGCAGAAATCGAGCCAATGATCACGTATGGGACCAATCCCGGGATGGGGATGGGCATTTCCAGGGATATTCCGATGGCAGAATCCGTTGAAGGAGGCGTGGCGACTTATAGGAAATCTCTGAATTATATGGATTTCCGGGAAGGTGACAGTATGTTGGGTAAGCCGATAGATTTCGTTTTTCTGGGAAGTTGTACCAACGGCAGGATAGAAGATTTCAGGGCCTTTACTTCCCTGATAAAAGGGCATAAAAAAGCACCTAATGTTACTGTGTGGCTGGTACCAGGATCTCATCAGGTGGAGAAGGCCATCAAAGATGAAGGGTTACTGGATATTTTGGAGGAAGCAGGTTTTGAATTGCGGGAACCCGGATGTTCTGCCTGTCTGGCAATGAACGAGGATAAAGTACCTCCCGGAAAATATGCGGTGAGTACTTCTAACAGAAATTTCGAAGGCCGGCAAGGCCCTGGGGCACGCACACTGCTCGCCAGTCCTTTGGTGGCAGCGGCGGCCGCAGTGACTGGAAGAGTAACGGATCCGAGAGAATTAATGGATGCGGAAATGGCGCATTCCTGATGTCATTTAATCAAATGATTATTAACAAGAAGCAAGCGATCATGTCATACGATAAATTCGGAATCTTAAAAAGCACTGCGGTTCCCCTGCCTTTGGAAAATGTGGATACCGATCAGATTATCCCGGCGCGATTCCTCAAAGCCACTGAAAGAATTGGGTTTGGAGATAACCTCTTCCGGGACTGGCGTTATCATTCCGACAACTCCCCAAAAGAGGAATTCATTTTGAACGATCCTGCTTACAGTGGTAAAATCCTTGTAGGCGGAAAGAATTTTGGATCGGGATCATCCAGGGAACATGCGGCATGGGCCATTTATGACTATGGCTTCAGAGCAGTGGTTTCTAGTTTTTTTGCAGATATTTTCAGAAATAACTGTTTGAATATCGGAGTTCTTCCTGTACAGGTCAGCGCAGACTTCCTCCAAAAAATCTTCACTGCCATAGATAGCGATCCAGGCACCGAATTGAGTATTGATTTACGCGAACAAGCCATCACTATCCCGTCCACCGGGGACTACGAAAAATTTGAAATCAACGCCTACAAAAAAGAGAATTTAAGCAATGGTTATGATGATATTGACTATTTGCTCCGCATGAAAGATGAAATTAAGGTGTTTGCCGGAAATGTCCCTATTTGAAAGGCAGGCGCAAAAATTCCCGACAGTAAATAATCGGATAGCCAACCTTCTGTCCCTGAACATCACTGCGCTATCTACCTGCACCACAGCTATTTGAGGAACAATATCAATGAAACAAAAAAAGATCGAGATCATGGATACCACCCTTCGGGATGGAGAACAAACCTCAGGGGTATCCTTTTCTTCTGTTGAAAAACTGACCCTGGCCAAATTGCTGTTGGAGGAATTAAAGGTGGACCGTATTGAGATTGCCTCTGCCCATGTATCAGAAGGAGAATTTCAGTCTGTTAAACAGATTATGGAATGGGCTATCCTGGCCGGCTATGGCGATCAGATTGAGGTACTGACCTTTGTAGACAAAGGGCGTTCGGTAGCGTGGATGAAAGAAGCGGGAGCTCGTGTCCAGAATTTATTGACCAAAGGATCGCTGAACCACCTTACACATCAATTAAAAAAGACACCTGAACAACACTTCAGTGAGATTGCTCAGGTAATTTCCCTTGCGGAAATGGCGGGAATGACAAGCAATGTATACCTGGAAGACTGGAGCAATGGGATGCGCAATTCTCCTTCCTATGTTTTTCAATTCCTTGATTTTCTCGTCACCCAGCCGATCAGGAGAATTTTATTGCCTGATACACTGGGCGTGCTTACGCCTATCGAGACCTTTTGCTTTCTCGATCAGATCATAAAAAAATATCCTGAAATCCACTTCGATTTTCATGGACACAATGATTATGACCTGAGTGTGGCCAACGCGATGGAGGCACTTAAGGCCGGCTGTCACGGACTCCACCTCACAGTCAACGGCATGGGCGAAAGGGCAGGCAATGCCCCTCTTGCCAGTGTGGTTGCCGTCATTAATGATTTTATGCCACAATTTGAGATTGGGGTGAAGGAATCCTCCCTGTACAAAGTCAGTAAACTGGTTTCTGCTTTCACGGGTTTTGGAATTCCGGCGAATAAGCCAATAGTTGGGGATAATGTCTTCACTCAAACTGCTGGAATACATGCTGATGGCGATAACAAAAAGAATCTTTACTTTAATGACTTACTGCCGGAAAGATTTGGCAGAAAGCGCAGGTATGCCCTCGGAAAAACTTCAGGAAAAGCCAATATTCAGAAAAATCTGAATGAGTTGGGACTCACCCTGAATGAGGAGGAATTAAAAAGGGTTACACAGAGGATTATTGAATTGGGTGACAAGAAGGAAAAAGTGACGAAGGAAGACCTTCCATATATCATTTCGGATGTCCTCGACAGTGGGGTTTACAATCAGCGGGTATTTATAAAATCCTATGTGTTGACCCACAGTAAAGGACTAAAGCCATCCACTACGGTTTCCATCGAGATCGATGGGATCTCCCATGAAGAAAATGCACAGGGTGACGGGCAGTTTGATGCCTTTATGAACGCGATCAGAAAGGTTTATAAAATCAAGAAGATTCCATTGCCCAACCTCGTGGACTATGCGGTTAGAATACCCCCGGGAAGTAATTCAGATGCACTCTGTGAGACCATCATCACCTGGCATACCAGCGGCAAAGATTTTACAACTCGCGGACTGGACAGTGATCAGACGGTATCCGCAATAAAGGCCACTGAAAAGATGCTGAATATCATTCAGCCGGAGGCGGCGATGATTAAAGCCTGATGGCAATTCAGAAT
>JBGTMS010000109.1:0-1763 GCA_041743425.1 Zeaxanthinibacter sp.
GAAAGGTGACATCCCAGACAAAACAAGGGAGGCTGTTCGGTTAGCGAAGCAAAAGAATCCAGAGCTGATTGTTGAAGGTGATATCCAGGCGAATGTCGCGCTAAATACTCAGCTTCAGCAGGAGACCTTCCCATTCAGTGCGTTGGCAAAGGAAGGCGCCAATACATTGATTTTTCCAAACCTGGCATCCGGTAACATCGCTTATAAATTATTAATGGAAATCGGCGGAGCAGAATCCATCGGGCCAATTTTATTGGGGATGAAAAAACCAGTTCATATTTTACAACTGGGAAGTTCGATACGCGAAATTGTAAATATGGCCGCTATCGCCGTGGTTGATGCTCAATTGCATGCACAGGATGATCACCTGTAATATGTTACATTTGCAAATTGTTTTTTTTGATGCGTGGGGCTTTTTGATCTAGACGCATCAGTGTTGAATTAATTAATACTTTTTCATGATTGCATTCCTGAAAGGAAGACTTGTTCATCGGGAGCCTACACAGGTTATCATCGATGTAAATGGGGTTGGATATCAACTGCATATTTCCCTCCAGACTTTTTCTGAAATCAAGGAGCAGGAAAACGTTATGCTTCATACCCATCTGACGATTAGAGAAGATGCCCATTTGCTGTTTGGATTCAGTAGCGATACGGAAAAAAAACTTTTTCAACAGTTGATTTCAGTTAATGGTGTCGGGCCAAATACAGCGATTGTTATGCTTTCTTATATGAATAGCAATGAATTAAAATCGGCAATTGTGAGGGAAGATGCAGCAACCCTCCAATCTATCAAAGGTATTGGTGGAAAGACCGCGCTGCGGGTTATCATTGAGTTGAAGGATAAACTTAAAAAGGAGAGTTGGGACGAGACTCAGCCATCAATTTATGGTGGCCCTCACAATACCTTGCGCAAAGAAGCGTTATCTGCTTTGCTCACGCTGGGTTTACCAAAAGCCGCAGCGGAGAAAAGTATAGATACTGCCCTGAAAAAATCAGGAAATACTATTACATTGGAAGATTTAGTTAAGCAAGCCCTTAAAAACGCATAGTACGTTTGACTGTCTTTACGCAGAAGAATCAGGTTGCTCTTACGCTTAGCCAAATACTTGTTTTGTGGCTAAGCTTTTCGTTCATACCAGAGGTGTATGGCCAGGCACCAGCACGCCCAGCCGCGTCAGATACCACAGGCAATCAAACGTACCAACCCAGCCGTCGGCCGACTTATCGTGCAACTGACCGATATGGTGATCCATTCTCAAATACAACATCCGAATCACCGCTATATCTGAAAGATCCCAATCAGATGAAACTCGATGTCGAGATTGACACTGCAGGTAATTATACTATATATGAAAAAATCGGCGACCTGAACTACCGGCCTACCTCCAGCATGACGTTCGAGGAATTCAAGCAATATCAGGACAGGCAGATCCTCAAGGAATATTGGCAGGGTCGGGCAAGGGCGCAGGATGGTGAAAGTGCAGTCAGTGGCCGAAGTTTAATTCCCAAAATTTTCATCAGCCCGGTACTCGACCGGATCTTCGGAGGGAGCTATGTCGAACTGGTACCCAGGGGGTTCGTTACCCTCGATTTCGGAGCTGCTTTCCAAAAGATCAATAATCCGGCTATACCCATCCGTCAGCAGCGCAATGGAGGTTTTGAGTTTGATCAGCAGATCAACATGAGTGTCGTGGGTAAGATTGGTGAAAAACTTGCTGTTACGGCAAACTTCGACAACAACAACTCCTTCGACTTCCAGA
>JBGTMS010000110.1:0-9098 GCA_041743425.1 Zeaxanthinibacter sp.
GTTCCCATTCGTCAAACTTCTCCTCGTTCATCACTCTTTCCATTTTTACCTGACCTCCCTTTTTTTTATGCTTGCCATTCCATTCATAAAAAATGGTGGCAGGAATCGATGTAACCCGTACCCCTTTCAATGCTTTTGACCGGGCTACCCGATAATTTTTGTTGGCTTTTTTTAAAAATGTATCCAGTTCCTGAGCAAGCTTGTCATCATCTACCTCATCCTCAGCTCCAAGATACCAGCAGTGAAAAAACTCCCCGTCGAGCCTTTTTGCACACAGGGTATACTCTGAAATTTTCAAGGAAAACGCCTCTTCCAGGTGTTTGATGGCATCATCCATCTTATTCACCGATAACTGTGAGCCTACCACATTCAGAAAGAACTTTGTTCGTCCGGTGATCTTTATTTCGGCACGCGCTACATCTGTAAACAAAATGGTATCTCCAATCAGGTAACGCCATGCGCCGGAAACGGTACTGATGATCAGGATATATTCCTGATCCGCAACAACACCGGCCAAGTTAACAGAGGGGGCTTCCGGGCGAATCGAACCATCCTGTTTGATATACTCCGGTTTAAATGGGACAAATTCAAAATAAATACCTCCGTCCGTAACGAGCTTCATGGCGTCCGTCTCAGGTCGGTTCTGAAAGGCAATAAATCCCTCCGATGCCAGATAGGTATCGATGACAGTGATGGGATGGGCAAGTAGCGATCGAAAACTCTTTTCATAAGGTCCGAAAGCGACACCTCCAGTGGTATACACCTGCAGATTGGGCCATATCTCATGAATATTTGAAACCTTATGATGTTCAATAACCTTTTGAAGCATCAGCTCCATCCAGGAAGGGATGCCACTGATTGCCCCGATATCCCAATCTCCCGCATTTTCAGCAATTCGTCCTACTTTTTCATCCCAGTCGTTTATTTCTGCAATGGCTTCGCCTGGTTTGTAATAACCTCTGAACCAGCCAGGTATATTTCCCGCACTGATGCCACTTATCTCTCCTTCCTGATGTTCATCCACCTGTTTCAGGGCGGTGGAACTGCCCAGCATCAAAATTCCCTTCTCGAAAAATTCCGCTGGCATGTTAAAATTACTTAGGGCATACACCTGCGCAAGGCCCGCATCGCGGATGGCCGAAATCATTTCCCCCGTCACAGGGATGCGCTTGCTCGATTGTCCTGTAGTACCCGAGCTTAACGCGAAGTAATCAGGTATCCCCGGCCAGGTGACATCTGAGATCCCATCATGGATCCTATGCCACCACTCGCTCTGCATTTTGTCGTAATCAAAGTAGGGAATGGCAGCGGCAAATGCTGCCGCCGGGTCTGCAGCCTGCAGAATGTCTTCAAACATATATCGCTTTCCGAATTCGGTAGCTTTCGCTTTCTCCAGCAACTTTTGGAGCACCTTCTGCTGGGCTTCCTCAGGAGGTACTTCTGCAACCAATGTTTCCCGCAGATCAATAAATCCCTTAATAATATTTCCAATAATCGGCATGTACTTTTTAATATAAAGATAGCGCGATCCTGTAAATTCTCATTGATCCGTTCAAAGTTTGCCATGTTGTTGAAATACGATCTTTTTCTGCAGGCATAAAGCAGCAGATGGCGTGTAAATATACATTCATTTGCACCCGTAGACCTGCAGCTCTTTGAGATTCCATTTAAGGGGTTACTGTCATCCACCTTCTGAAAGAGCTCTGGTCCTATCGGTTCAAATGCTGACCTGATAGGCCGCAGACCTTGAAAAATGTAAAAAAAGCCGTATTTTTAGGACAACAACCTTCCCGACGCCTTATTTAACTTATAACACCCAGCTTCTGTTCATGTTTGGTATCAGGACATTCCATTTCAGCTTTGAACCGGGCAAAAGGGCAATGCCTGTCCTATTGTTTTCGTTGATATTGCTGTTGGTATATGCCTGCTCTCCCAGATTTACCAATGTGGATGTACCTGTTGGGGACATAGCTGATTTTAACGAATCCGGAGAGGAACCCCTGGATGCAGCATGGTGGACCGCTTTTGAAGATCAGCAACTGAATGCAATTATTGACAGCGCCTTACTTAACAATTACGATCTGGCGGCCACCTGGCAGCAATTCCTGAGTGCCAACGCTGTAGTGGCCAGAGAAGCCTCGGCCAAGTGGCCACGGGCTGAGCTCACCGCCCAAACCGCACGGAATAGGCCAGAACCGGATTTTGCAGGAGGCGAAAACACGCAGTTAGGTGTTTCTGCCTCGTATGAGATGGATCTGTGGGGCCGTATCCGAACTGGAGTTCAGGCAGAGAAACTTAGGGCAGAAGCGAGTCTTCTGGATTATCAGACCGCCGCTATTTCCCTTTCTGCTGAGATAACATCGACATGGTATCTGCTTGCTGCAGCCAAATCCCAGCTACGGCTTGCCAAAGAACAAATTGCCACCAATGAGGATATTGTGAAACTTATCCGGGCCCGATTTGGCAGCGGGCAGATCCGTGCGGTTGATATCCTCCGACAGACCCAACTTTTGGAAAGTACACGGGAACAAAGCATCCTTTTTGAAACACAGGTCAGCCTCCTTGAAAATCAGCTCGCGGTTCTCATCGGACATCAGCCTCAGCAATTCAGAGGACCGGAGATCAATGAACTTCCGGCCTTACCAGCCCTTCCCGATGCCGGTCTGCCGCTGGAACTGATTCGCCGCCGACCTGATATTAAGCAGGCGCACACCTTGCTCTTAGCGGCTGACCGCGATCTGGCATCTGCTGTCCGCGCCAAATACCCAAGATTATCTGTCGGCGGCCGGGGACAGCTCCGCTCAAATAATTTTGAGAATCTGTTCCGTAACTGGGCTTATTCCATCACCGGAAATTTGCTGGCACCCCTCTTTTACGGAGGAGAGCTTAACGCTGAAGCGAATCGCAACAAAGCCATAAAGCAGCAGCGTCTTTATGAATACGGTCAGCAGGTGTTGGAGGGATTTCGCGAAGTGGAGGATGCATTAGTGCAGGAAGAACAACAACAGAAACGGCTTGTCGTACTAAAAAGGCAGCTTGAACTGGCTCTGAAGACCAATAATCAGTTAAGGATAGAATTTCTTAACGGCCTTAGTCCTTATCTTGATATACTGATTTCCCTGGATCAGGAACAGCAATTACGCAGGGATTTGACAACGGCGAGGTCTGACCAAATTCAAATACGAATCGGCCTGTACAGGGCGCTGGCCGGTGGATTTGAAACAGCAAGAAATCTGGATCCCTGAGAAGAAACATATTTTTATGGATAATAAAAAAGTGCGCATCATATGTTTAATCATCCTCCTCACGGGAGCGGCAATCACTGCCCTAATTTTCCTGACAGAGCCTGAAGCCAAACGGGAGGGTGCCACAATAGAAACAGCTATTCTTGTAGATGTTTTGCGCGTGGAACGCGGAAAATTTGAGCCGGTGATTTCTGCCACCGGAACGGTGCAAGCGGTAGAAGACGTGATCCTAAGCCCTATGGTCCCAGGACAGGTGATACGCAGGGATCCCGCCTTTACTCCGGGTGGTTTTGTGAAAAAGAATGAAATTTTATTGCAGATAGATCCTTCCGATTATACAAATACCCTCGAATTGCGCAAAAGTGAACTGCTTCAGTCTGAGACCAACCTGGAGATGGAAATGGGCCGGCAACAGGTAGCGGAACAGGACCTTCAATTGATTGGTGGCGACTCCCTCACCGGTAATGAACGTGAACTGGTGCTGAGAAAACCACAACTCAACGCGGTGAAGGCCACAATCCGGGCATCACAGGCGGCCGTGCAACAGGCGCAAACCAATCTTGGAAGGACGACTATAAGGGCCCCCTTTGATGCCCATATCCTCACACAGAATGTCACCCTCGGCTCTCAGGTAGCCCCTGGAGACGATCTGGGCCGCTTGGTAGGTACCCAATTTTACTGGGTTACAGCGAATGTGCAGGTAAGCAAATTGCAATGGCTCAGCTTTCCGGAAACAGGAGAGGAGAAAGGGTCTCCAGTTAAGATAACGAACACAACAGCCTGGCAACCAAACGCCTCCCGGGAAGGTTTCCTTGACCGGCAGGTCGGCGCTCTTGACGAGCAGACACGCCTCGCCAGGGTATTGGTAAAAGTGGAAGACCCGCTGGCTTATAATCAAAAACCCGGGGAGCAACCAAAATTGATGATCGGAGCGTTTGTTGAATTGGGAATCAAGGCAAAGCCACTAGAAAATGTCTTCCGTCTTGATAAAAATTTTGTCCGGAACAATGACACTGTCTGGGTAATGAAAGATGGTAAATTGCTGATCCGGGAAGTGGAAGTGATCCTCTCCGATGATACGCATGCCTATATTGGAAAAGGGCTGGAAAACGGGGAAATGATCGTTACCACCAATCTGAGTGCCATAACCGAAGGTATTGAATTGCGAACTGAGGACAAGCCATCCGATACGGTTACCAAAAAACAAGGAGCAGATGAAGGATCTTAATAAGACCGAGGACAAAGCTTCCAGAAAAGAAGGGGTTATAGGTTATATGGCCAGGAATTCAATCGCCACAAACCTTCTGATGATCCTGCTCCTCTTTGGAGGTATATATACCATGGTCAAAATACAAAAGGAAGTATTTCCTGAGTTTCAACTCGATTTTGTTGAAGTCCGCGTGCAATATCCGGGAGCATCCCCGGCCGAAGTGGAACAGGGTATACTACAACCGGTAGAGGAAGCCGTTCGCGGCGTGCAGGGGATAAAAGAAGTTGTATCCGAGGCCAGCGAAGGTTCCGGAGAAATACTTATCGAACTTATCACTGGTACAGAAAGGATGAAAGCCTTCCAGGATATCGATCAGGCCATTAACAGAATCCGCACCTTTCCCGATGATATAGAACAACCCGAAGTAAGTCTCCAGTCGCGTCAGCAGGATGTCATTCAGATCGGACTCTATGGCAAAACAGATATCTGGACACTCCGCCTGCTCGCTGAACGGCTCCGAAATATCCTTTTAAGCAATCCAAAAATTACCCAGGTAGAACTTGGAAATGTGCCCGAATATGAGACCAGCGTGGAAATCCCACGTAACAATTTACGCAAGTACAATCTTACCCTGGGACAGGTAGCCAATATCATCGCGCAGAGTAGTGAGGATGTACCGGCTGGCGCAGTCGAGACCAATGGCGGGGAAATCCTCCTCAGAATGCAGGAACGCAAACAATGGGCAGAGGAATTTGGAAATATAACCATTGTTTCTTCCCCCTCAGGTGCGAAGGTAACTTTGCAGGATATTGCCACGGTAACAGACGGTTTTGAGGAAACGGGTTTTCACGGACAATTTAATCAGGCTAATTATGTGGAGCTAAGCATTTTTAGAATTGGTGACCAGTCTCCCCTGGAGATCGCCGATGAGGTCCAGAAAATCCTGGAGGATTTTCAACTTCCGCCCGGAATTGCTTACCGCACTGATAGCAATCAGGCGGAAGATTACCGGGAGCGACTTTCCCTGCTTACAGAGAATGGCTTTCTGGCCATAATTATTGTGCTGATCATCCTTACGCTTTTCCTTGAATACAGGCTGGCATTTTGGGTGATGACTGGCATGATAGTTTCCTTTATAGGAGGGATGATCTTTCTTCCATTATTTGGGATCAGTATCAATATGATCTCGATGTTCGGATTCCTTGTTGTATTGGGCATTGTAGTAGACGATGCCATTGTTGTGGGAGAGAATGTTTATGAATACCGGAAAAAAGGATTATCGCCGATCAAGGCTGCGATCGCTGGAACCAGAGATGTATCGATGCCGGTTGTCTTCAGCATCGTCACCACCATCATTGCTTTTGCACCCCTGCTCTTTATGCCCGGGGAAACGGGAAAATTCTGGCAACCTCTCCCGGCAGTGGTCATTGTAATCCTGGCGGTATCCCTTATAGAAGCCTTATTTATACTTCCATCGCACCTAGCCCACCTGAGTAAGAAGAGAACCAAAAAGAAATGGGTAAGCGTCCTGGAAGGTTGGCAACAATCCTTCGCGAATGGATTTGATCGGTTTATAGACAACTCCTACAGGCCATTCCTTGATCTGTGTCTTCAGTACCGGTATGTTACCCTGAGTGCTGCCGTGGCTCTTCTTGTTATTGTTGGCGGATATGGGTTTAGCGGGCATATGGGAATGATCATGATGCCGGAAGTTGCCGCCGATGAAATTGAAGCCGGGGTGCGGCTCCCGGTAGGGACCACTCAGGACCAGGCGGCCAAGGTAGCACATGATATCACAACCGCTACAAGGCAGATGTTTGAGAAATACAATTTGTATGAAGTTGCCGAGGGTGTCAAGACCAACGTTCGGGGTCAGAATTTTATCGATGTGGAAATCGTTATGCTACCGCCGGACGAAAGGGATATAACCGCGGCTGAAGTGATTGCCTTGTGGCGTGATAATATTGGTGATATTGAAGGTGTAGACCAGATTACATTTGAGGCCGAAAGAGGACCTGGTGGAGCACAGCAGGCGATAAGCGTCGATCTGAGTCATGCAGACATCGATGTTCTTGAACGTGCCAGCGCCACTTTTCTTGAACGCATGAAAGAATTTGAGAACACCCGCGATGTAACCGATAACTATAATAAAGGAAAACTGCAGTACGATTTTAAACTATTGCCACAGGGTCGTAACCTCGGACTTACTTCGAATGAAGTAGGCCGCCAGGTCAGGGATGCCTTTTTCGGAGCGCTGGCCTTGCGGCAGTTGCGGGGAATGAATGAGATTGAGGTGCGCGTAAAATTGCCCAAAGAGGAGCGAAAAGACATTGTGAACCTGGAAAACTTCCTGATCCGCACAGAGGACGGGGTGGAGGTCCCGCTCCTGGATGTGGTGAAGATTGAACAGCGGGAAGCTTTTAGCAGTATTAACAGGAGAAATGGCCGGAGAGTGGTCAATGTCGGGATGGATGTGGAACCCGCGAATGCGGTGTCGCGTGTTGTTGCATCGGTAGAAAGCGATGTTCTGCCACAACTGCGGGCAGACTTCCCTGGAATCACCTGGAGTTTTGAGGGAAGTCAGGCCGATATGCGGGAGAGTACGGAAACCTTATGGGCGGGCTTCTCAATTGCCATGTTACTTATATATACCCTTCTGGCTGTGGCTTTCGGAAGTTACACCCAGCCGCTTGTTGTTATGACCGCCATTCCTTTTGGCATTGTCGGTGCCGTCATTGGCCATATCCTCCTGGGATATGATCTTTCGCTTGTAAGCCTTATGGGCGTACTTGCATTATCCGGAGTGGTGGTAAATGATTCTCTTATTATGATCGATTATGCCAACAAACTCAGACAGAAAGGCTATACCATGTTTGATGCGATCCACGAAGCCGGTTTACGCAGATTCCGTCCGATCATGCTGACTACCCTGACTACTTTCGGTGGCCTGACGCCTATTATACTCGAGACATCGAGTCAGGCCTTTTACCTGATTCCAATGGCTATTTCCCTCGGTTTCGGGATTATTTTTGCAACCTCCATTATTTTACTCATTGTCCCTTGTCTGTTTCTGATTTTTAACGATGCCACGCGATGGTTCCGAAAATCGGTGCTTCCGGAAGAGGTCTCACATTTGCCTGAATTTCCTAAGGAAAAACAACTCATAGCGGACAAATAGCAGGACATAGATGCCGATTGTCGGAATCACTTGGTGGATAAAGGTGTTGCACACCGGTTCCGTTTTTCCAACCAATTTTGGCAGCAGGGACGATGTTCTCCCGAAAAAATCTTTTAATCAAATCGACCTTTTGAAAACCCCATGTAAAAAACGAATATACCAAACTTTGGCAATAAGTGTGATTAAAGATTTTATTGCTGGAAAACGCATTCAATCCTCTGACAAATCTGTCAAGCTTTAATATTGATAAAGCCATAATTGTGGAATTCAAATATTCATAAATCTGTAAATACTCTTAATTCCGAAAATAGCGCATTCCCCAAGTATCATTTG
Source organism: Zeaxanthinibacter sp. (assembly GCA_041743425.1). Taxonomy (GTDB): domain Bacteria; phylum Bacteroidota; class Bacteroidia; order Flavobacteriales; family Flavobacteriaceae; genus JTS-RE37. The sequence goes on from JBGTMS010000110.1 coordinate 7,967, forward strand.
CACTTTCTACCATGCACGAGTAATTTGGCCTATAAAATTTTATCTGATTCACTAACTTTATAGCTGCTTCCTCGTTGAATGCCCGAATAACAACTTGTTCACCGTCCATTATATTGTACCAATCCCTACGATCTTCTCTCTTATAATAGCTTACATTTTGCGGATTATTAATCCGTTCACACTTCTCATTCGGGAATGATCCCGAAGGTAGATCATCGTTTACCTTGAAATAGCTCAGCCGTAACAAACTCTCATTCGAAACGCAAAAAGATGTCATCCGGTAGTGTTTTATAATATTTACAGCTCTTTCTGCCACTTCCGAAGATTTGAAAAACAAGCCATTTTCAGGATTTATATTTTCCATATTTGAACCCCCTCCGCTAATCCTGAACAAATTATTAACTGTCCTAGTAACTGAGATAGTATTGTAATCGAAACTTGTGCAAGTTTCCTCTAGACACTTACAATTAAAGGTAGTGGCATTAGAGATCAGTTCCTGTGGGGAAATAATTTTTAGTTGTACCCATTTATTTCGATAAGTTTCGCTATTATCCTGAAAGTCCCAGGAAGTTGTCACCGTTTTACTATCGCCTTTGGAGAATTCCAATATTTCCTGGGGGCCAGCGAAATTATCACTGCGGACCCATGTATATATAACTCTTCCGGACCCATTGGCAGTGATTCTTCCGCTAAATTCAAAAGAGTGCGGACAACCTCCTGAATAATTATAGATAGAGCCATCCGGAGCCTTTTCAGTTACTTCAGTGGTAACTTCCGTAACCCTAAATGAGTTGGGCACTGGTGGGAAGCCATCACAGTTAAGGCTGAAATTCACCTTTTCCGAAAGTGTTTCCTCGGGAGAAAGAATTTTTAATTGTTGCCAGTTATTTGGATGGCTCCGTCCATCTTCTCCAAGTGTCCGACTTGTTTCCACTTCGACTTCCAAAGGATTCCCATTTTTAAATTCAATTGTTTCTATAGGACTTTGAAGGCTATCGCTGCTAATCCAAGTATACTTGATGATTCCCGGTCCATTTACAGTTATTTTTGATATAAATTTAAATTCATGAGGGCATTTACCTGAAACATTGGAAGTTTCGGATACACTGGTGGTAATATCAGTTATTCCAAA
>JBGTMS010000111.1:0-23949 GCA_041743425.1 Zeaxanthinibacter sp.
AGGAAGAAAAACTTTGAAAGGGCGCTTTACTACGTAAATAAGGCGATTAATATTGATGGTGAAAATCCATTGTATTGGAAAAAGTGCGCAGGGATTCACGCCTGTCTTAAAAACTATGATGAAGCGGATTTTTCTTATAAACAAGCGGTGGACCTTGGGAATTATGACCTTGATACCTGGTTAAAATGGACGGAGGTTGTCATACGGAACAAAGACATTCGGTCTGCAGTGGAAATCCTTTTGCAAGGTCTGGAATTTTACCCTGAAGAGACCGAAATGGAGTATAAATTAACAGGCCTCTACTTATTGTTAAAAGAAAGGGATAAGGCAGAATACCGGCTGATAAAGGCACTGAATGCCGACTTTGGGAAACTTGTCGTATTCGAAATTGAATTTCCCAGGCAATATGGCTCGCGATGGGCGCAGAACATAATCTCCAATATTAAAAAGGCTTCGGAATAAAAAAACTATTTTTGTTTTTTTATTTTTTATGGGAGACCGCACTTTAGCTCAGTACTTTATTATTACCCTTAAGGGGATGGCCATGGGAGCTGCAGATGTAGTGCCAGGGGTATCCGGAGGCACTATTGCATTCATTTCCGGAATTTATGAGGAACTGATCACCTCCATCAATAACGTCAACTGGTCACTCATCCGATTATGGCGCACCGATGGCGTGAGTGCTGTATGGCGGCAGATCAATGGAAATTTTCTACTGGCCCTCATCTTAGGAATAGCCATCAGCATATTTTCCCTTGCCAGATTCATAAGCTGGTTGTTGGAAAACGAGCCTGTTTTGCTCTGGTCTTTTTTTTTTGGATTGGTGCTCGCCAGTATCCTGTTTGTAGGAAAAGCCATTAAGAAATGGAATGCTGCAGCCGTTTGCATGTTATTGCTGGGAACGGGTATTGCTTACTTTGTAACTACCCTGCCTCCTACCTCCAATGCCACCGCTCTCCCATTTTTATTTTTTTCAGGCGCGCTGGCCATTTGCGCCATGATCCTTCCCGGAATTTCAGGCGCTTTTATCCTGGTGCTGCTGGGCGCTTATAAAACCATATTGGACGCTGTAGATTCCAGGGATTTCAAAATACTCATAACGGTAGCGCTGGGAGCATTATTCGGCTTGCTAAGCTTCTCAAGACTTTTGAAATGGATGTTTAATAATTATAAAAATCTTACGCTTGCCATGCTGACAGGCTTCATTATAGGTTCCCTTAACAAGATATGGCCATGGAAAAAAATTCTTGAAACAAGGGCCTATGGCAGTACAACCCTTCCTGTAAAAGAAGTAAGCGTATCTCCATTCGGGTACGAAGGTGATCCGAAGTTGTTTGCAGCACTGCTTCTGGCCACCATCGGATTTTCTCTTATATTAATACTTGAAAGAGTGGCATCCAAAAATAAGTAAGCCCGAATGCATCAGCCAAGAACATTCACGGATCAGTTTTTTTTGTTCATAAAGGGTCTTTGCATGGGTGCTGCCAACAAAGTACCGGGAGTTTCAGGCGGAATAGTTGCCTTTGTCGCCGGTTTTTATGAGGAATTCATATATTCCCTTCAAAAAGTAAATCTGAAAGCGGTTAAACTCCTTATTAACGGGCGATTCCGTAGTTTTTACCGCTATGTCAACGGGCAGTTTCTTTCTTTACTGATTTTTGGAATGCTTGTGAGTTATTTTAGCGTATCAAAAATCCTTGATTATTTCCTGGAAAAAAAAGAATTATTTGTTTGGGCGGCATTCTTTGGAATGATTATCGGCTCTATTTATTATATCGCCAAGGATTTTAATCATTGGAATAAACGGACCATACCACTAGGCATTATCGGGTTCCTCGTCGGTATATCTATAAGTTTTTTAAGTCCGGCCCGGGAAAATGACAACCTCTTTTTCATCTTTCTTTGCGGCATTATAAGTGTATCCGGAATGACTTTGCCAGGATTGTCAGGTTCATTTATACTAATACTGCTTGGAAATTACGTCCTGCTGCTTGTAGACTCCGTAAATGCTTTATATGACACCTTTGCAGAAATATTGCGGGGTGATTTGAGTTTTATAAGTAATGATGAGCGCCTGATTACGCTGCGAATTCTCGCCGTTTTCACCGCCGGATCTGCCACCGGGCTTGTATCCCTTTCACATCTTCTGGGTTACGTACTCAAGAGATACAGGCACATGACCACCGCTGTCATTGTCGGATTTATAAGTGGTTCTCTGGGAGTGGTATGGCCCTGGAAGAAAACAATTTTCATGGTTGATTCCAATAACAACACCATCCTGGACTCCAATGGCGACGCGATTATTTTAAATTACACACGTTATCTGCCAGATCCGGGGAGTTTCGAAACCTGGTGGGCCGTTGCCTTTATTATTTTGGGGATAGGTGTGCTCCTTGCATTGGATTGGTATGGGAAATACAGAAAAACGACATTATAGGTTTGGGCTGGTGGGCAGGAATATCTCTTATTCCTTTTCCCAGTCCTATTTTACCAGAAAGTTCTCGGAACTTGGTCTTGAAAACTACAGTTATGAAAATTTCGATCTTCCTTCCATCACTGGATTTAAGGAACTGCTGGAGACCCATAAGGATTTGAAGGGCCTTAATGTCACCATTCCATACAAGGAAATAATAATCCCTTATTTACAGGGCATACATCCAAAAGCCGGCGAGATCGGCGCGGTCAATACCATTTGTTTTACCCCAGAAGGACCGGTAGGACATAATACGGATACTCACGGTTTCGAGATGGCAATTCAACCCCTGCTTCAACTGTGGCATAAAAAGGCCCTCATTCTCGGAACCGGTGGGGCATCTAAAGCGGTTGCCTATGTCCTGGCACAACTCGGTTTGCAATATACTATGGTATCCAGAACAAAACATCCGCAACATTTTATCTATGAAGACCTGGATGCAGAAGTGCTTCGTGAATATCAGGTCATTGTCAACTGTACCCCCCTCGGGACCTACCCGGAAATCACAAAAAAACCTGTAATCCCCTATCATTTAATTTCAGGGTCTCATCTGATGTTCGACCTGATATATAATCCGCCCCTGACCGCTTTTTTACAGGAAGGGAAAGAGCGGGGTGCTAGTATTAGCAACGGACTCCGGATGTTGGAACTGCAGGCCGAAAAGGCATGGGAACTCTGGAATTCTTAGTACTCTGAATTGAATTTGCAATCTGTGGCTTATATGTGATTCCGCCACCCTTCTGGCACTTCCATCTACCCAAGGTGTTTTATAGTTAATTGTCAATTCCGAATATTTTCCTTCAGAACATTCAGCGGCTGCGCATTCCTAAAAAGATGATTCATTACCATTGCCGTTCACCGCGTTGTTAGTATCTTACATAAGATATTCACAGAAGTATCAAAAATAAGGGCAAAGATGTCGGAAGATAAGGGACAAGAGCTACGGGAGGAGGTAGGAAAGGAAGATAAAAAAACATCTGCCGCCGGAGGTAAAGGGCGGAAGGTCCCAGGTACCTCAGATATCGCCGAAGAGACCGCGGTAAAAGCAACAACCGGGAGGAAAAAGAAAAGAGTTACTTCAGAAGCCGACCACGATAGCCCTGCAGAAATAAAACCGCTAAGGAATAAGGCAATTCCCATAAAGCAACCAAAGAGTTCCTCCGAAACCCGGGACCCTCATAAGCTTGACAATACTGAAGAAGGCGTTCTTCAACCCACGGAGGCTCAGACCGGCCCACAGGAAGTTTCAGATGAGGCGGAAATCCCAATTCCGAAGAAGCATAAAGATGCTGAAAAGAGTGTGACAGTTGTAAAAGTAAAGGAGGACGGACTCGATGAAATTGACGAGTCCAATGCGGAAGACGCTGAGGATGAAGACAACAACCACAGACATCATATCCCACTTCCTGACTACCATAGCATGTCTATGGAAAATCTGGTGGGTGAATTGCAAAAGCTGGTTCGAAATGAAAAAGTACAGGCAATTAAAAAGCATATTGACGGCATTAAATACGAGTTTGATCATAAGTTCCAGGACTTTCTGGATCATAAGAAAGAAGAATTTATCTCGAAGGGAGGAAATGAGATCGACTTCAAATACAATTCAGTTACCAAAAGACAGTTCAATGAGGTTTATTCTGATTATCGTGAAAAGAGAACGCAGTATTACAGGAATCTGGATGAACGATTAAAAGCGAACCTGAAAAGTCGACTGGATCTGATTGAAGAACTCAGGGGCCTTGTAAATGTGGAAGAGGACATCAATACCACCTATCGGAATTTTAAAGATATTCAGGAGAAATGGCGCATCGCAGGTCCGATTCCCAGGAACAACTACAACGATGTCTGGCGTACCTACCACCATCATATTGAAATATTCTATGATTTTCTGCATCTCAACCGGGAACTGAGGGATTTGGACTTTCGGCATAATCTGGAAGAAAAGGAGAAAATGGTGTTAAGGGCGGAAGCTCTTGCATATGAACCCGATCTCAATAAGGCATTTCGTGAACTTCAATCTCTTCATAAAATCTGGAAGGAAGATATCGGCCCGGTAGGGAAAGAACACAGGGATGGCATATGGGACCGATTCAGTAACGCGACCAAAGCTTTACACCAAAGAAGACAGGATCATCACAAAGAGCTTGAAAAGGATTATGAAAAAAATCTCGTAATTAAAAATGAAATTATTGCCGCCTTAGCCGAGATCGGTACCCGGATGGCGAGCAATCATAAAGCTTTACAACAACAAATTAATGAGGTAGAATCATTGAGGGAAAAGTTTTTTAAAGCCGGGAAGGTGCCCCAAAATGAAAATGAAAAAACCTGGTCATCGTTTAAGGATGCAGTGCGTGCTTTTAATAAAAATAAAAATGCCTATTATAAAAATCTGAAACAAGGACAACAGGAGAATCTGGATAGGAAAAGAGCCTTGCTTCAACTTGCCGTATCTCTGCAGGAAAGTGAAGATTGGGATTCCACTACTAGAGAACTGAAGCGAATTCAGGGAGAATGGAAACTTATTGGGCATGTTCCAAGAAAATATTCTGATAAGATATGGCAGGATTTTAAGACCGCATGTAATCATTATTTCGACCGCCTGCATGCGCGAAAAAATAAAGAGAACAAGGTAGAACTTGAAAATTTTGAAGCCAAGAATGCATGTCTTGAAAAATTAAAATCTTACCAGTTGACGGGTACCAAATCAAAAGATCTTGCAGCTGTTAAATTGTTGATTGAAGAATGGAAATCCTACGGGAGGGTGCCTTTTAGTAAAAAGGGAATGAATGCCAAATTCAATAAGATTCTGGACGCCCTGTTCAGGAAGCTAGGGGTGGGCAGGCAAGAATCGGAATTGATGAAATATGGTAATAAGATCCAGCAGTTGGCCAATACCGAGGATGACCGCGCCATGTTGGATGAACGTACTTTTATCCGCCGGAAAATAGATGAAAGTAAAAGTGAACTCAGGCAATTGGAGAACAACCTTCAATTTTTTTCAACCGCCTCCGAGGATAATCCCCTTGTTCGTGAAGTCATCCAGAATATTGACCGTCACAAAGAATCCGTCGCCACCTGGAAAGCAAAACTCAAAAAATTGAACATTTTGGAAAACGCACGTAATAAGGAAGTCACGGGTGATTCAGGAATGGACGAGGAGGAATAGTGCACTCTCTTGGATTTGGAGCTAATGTCACTTTTTCCCTAAAGCCTGAATATCGGATCTGATTCGCTGTAAAATCTACGGATAAGAACTATCCCTTTTTTTACTTAAATAGAGGATTTCACCACAACTACCGCTTGCGATTTCTCGGTCTGCGGCCATGTCTGTTCTGAGATTTTCGATTTGTGTTATCCTGCTTTACAGCCGGAGTTTGTGTGACTGGCGCCGATTGTGGTTCATACCCGGCAAGGCTTTCACTGGCCAGCTTCTCACCAATCAGATTCTCGATACCCTCCAAATACTCATATTCATCCTGGCTGACAAGGGAGAGGGCTTCCCCGCTGGCTCCCGCTCTGCCGGTGCGGCCTATGCGGTGTACATAGTCTTCTGCAACATTGGGAAGTTCAAAGTTTATCACATGGGGCAATAAGGGAATGTCAAGACCGCGCGCTGCTATATCAGTAGCTACAAGAACCCTGACGTCTCCCTTCTTAAATCCGGCCAGGGCTTTAGTACGTGCTCCCTGGCTCTTATTACCGTGTATAGGTGCCGAACTGATTCTATTTTTATTCAATTTTTCACTTAGCCGGTTAGCACCATGTTTTGTTCGTGTAAAGATCAGAACCTGTTGCCATCCGCCTTCGGAAATTAGTTTAATTAATACTTCCGGTTTATCTGCTTTCTCTACCTTATAGATCTTCTGATTGACCTTTTCGGCGGTTGTGATTTCCGGAGATGCTTCAATGAGAACAGGATGATGTAAAAATCCATTTGCAAGTGCGCGGATTTCTCTGGAAAAAGTGGCAGAAAAAAGTAAATTCTGCCTTTTGGCCGGCATTAATGCCAGTATTCTCCTGATATCCCGCAAAAATCCCATATCGAGCATCCGATCTGCCTCATCCAGAACCAAAATTTCAATACTGGCCAAAGAAACAGCTCTCTGATTATGTAGGTCCAGCAACCGGCCAGGAGTTGCGACGAGCACATCGACTCCTTGTCGGAGCGCGGTAATCTGTGGTTTGGCATTCACACCTCCAAAAATAACAGTGGCCCGGATATCCAGAAAATGGCCATATTCCTTGACATTGGCATATACCTGAGCCGCCAGTTCCCGGGTCGGGGTCAGGATGAGCGCTCTTACCGGTCGTTGCCGTAACTGCTGTCCCTGGGAAAGGATTTGAAGCATTGGCAGGGTAAATCCTGCTGTTTTCCCAGTACCCGTTTGGGCGGAACCCAGAACGTCCTTTCTTTCAAGAATTAAGGGTATGGCTTTTATTTGAATTGGAGTGGGTTCGTGATAGCCCTTTTTATTAACAGCCTTTACAAGTGAATCTGAAAGACCTAATGACTTAAATGACATTCAGGTGGTTTTGCGAATGGCATGCAAAATTGCAGCCATCTGATACGAAGCGGCAAAGATACATCGAATTTCTTCCCTTTGCACAGGGGGCGTAAATAAAGGCCCGTGCAGTATTGCGAGTCCTATCCGTTTTAGAGGATCTTACGGTGCGGAAGTCCTATTCCCTTTTGGGCGTTATTTGGCGACGTTGACTGACCTTGTCTCGCGGATTACCGTGACCTTTACCTGACCGGGGTAAGTCATATCTGTCTGGATCTTCTGCGATATCTCAAAGGACAGCTGGGCGGCTTTGTCATCTGTGACTTTTTCACTTTCCACAATTACTCTTAGCTCTCGGCCTGCCTGAATGGCGTAGGCTTTCTGAATACCCCCAAACCCAAACGCAATGTCCTCAAGATCCTTTAAACGCTGAATGTACGAATCAAGCACCTGACGGCGCGCGCCCGGCCTGGCCCCGCTAATAGAATCGCACACCTGAACGATCGGAGATATTAGGGTCTTCATTTCAATTTCGTCATGGTGGGCTCCGATGGCATTGCACACTTCAGGTTTTTCACCATATTTTTCCGCCCATTGCATCCCGAGGATGGCGTGAGGAGTCTCTACCTCCATCTCAGTATTCGGCACTTTACCGATATCGTGAAGTAATCCGGCCCTTTTCGCCAGTTTGGTGTTCAGGCCAAGTTCAGCGGCCATAACGCCGCATAACTTAGCGACCTCCCTGGAGTGTTGTAAAAGGTTCTGTCCATAAGATGACCTGTATTTCATTCTGCCTATGGCTCTGATCAGTTCCGGATGCAACCCGTGAATTCCTAGGTCTATAACCGTGCGTTTTCCAACTTCTACTATTTCCTGTTCAATCTGCTTTTCGGTCTTTTTTACTACCTCTTCGATCCTTGCAGGGTGTATCCTGCCATCAGTAACAAGTTTATGAAGCGAAAGCCTGGCCACTTCGCGGCGCACGGAATCAAAGCAGGAAAGGATGATGGCGTCCGGGGTATCATCCACAATAATCTCCACTCCGGTGGCAGATTCAAGAGCCCTGATATTTCTACCTTCCCGTCCGATGATCCTGCCTTTAACATCATCTGATTCCAGGTTGAAAACGGAAACGCAATTTTCCACTGCTTCCTCAGTACCGATCCTTTGAATGGTATTAATGACGATTTTCCTGGCTTCCTGCTGCGCGGTAAGCTTCGCTTCTTCCAAAGATGCCTGCAAGAAAGACATGGCATCTACCCTCGCTGTTTCCTTCAGGGATTCCAAAAGTTGGCTCCGGGCCTCCTCGGCAGAAAGGCCTGAGATCACCTCAAGTTGCTGGACCTGGCTTTTATGCAGCTTTTCAAGTTCCGCCTGTTTCTTTTCAAAAAAATCCTGCCGATGCTCCAACTCCTTTATCTTACTTTCCAGCTGCTCATTGAGGGTTTTGTTTTTTGCAAGCTCACTGCTTACCTGAGATTCCTTGTCGCGTGCACGCTTTTCTGTCTCGCTTATCTTTTTATCCTTCTGGATGATGACCTTTTCATGCTCCGCTTTCAATTCAAGAAATTTCTCCTTTGCCTGATATATTTTATCTTTTTTAATACTTTCCCCTTCAGAAGTGGCTTCTCTTACTATTGAGGCCGCTTCTTTTTTGGCGTTTGTAATGGTTTTGGAAGCCTTCCCTTTCTCGAGGGCTTTCGCAATTATAAATCCGATCACCAAGCCTGCTAGGACTGCAATGATGGCAGTTGTTATTATGTCCATATCTGTAAATAAATTTGTTTGGCCGGGATATATATCCGGGTTAAAGAAAAATAATCCGGGACCGCAGCGGATGATGTTGGTACCGAGTACCGGGGAGTGACCTGATATCCTGACTTCAGGCAGAAATCCTTTAATCTGAGGGTTCTGTCTGAAGATGAGATGCAGCACTTAATTCCCGGTAAAATAAAAAAGCCCACATTGATGGAAGTTCTGTACAAACTCCGATAAACAAGTTTAGGGCTAACAGATTGCTCAAGGATCCTTTACAAGAAGGCCTGCTTTTACAACCTAAACTCACCCTTTTCAAACAAATTAGTGTTGAGTTCGTCAAAAATTAATTACCAATGTGGGCAGTAATTTTACTATGATTTCAAAAGAACTTACTTAATACCAAGCCTTGAACTTACCAGGAGGTCCAGCGCTTTCAGCCTTTCTACCGTTTCCTTCGTATTCTCAGTATTATCAATACCTTTCTGTTCGATCTTGGAAGCAAATTGCAAGGCGCACATCGCCAACACATCCTGCTTATCACGAACAGCGTAATTCTGCTCAAACTTTTTGGCGAGCTGTTCAATATTCTTCGCCGCCTTTCGCAATCCTTCCTCCTGGCTTGGATCAATCGTCAGCGGATATACTCTGTCTGCGATTGACAGCTTTATCTTTAGCTTTTCGTCCATAGATCCTGTGCTTTATTCAGCCAACTGGGTAATGCAATAGTCCAACTCCCTGATCAAAGAATTTATCTTGAGCTTTGCTTCCGTCTTATTTGTTTCACTGCCCAGCATTGTACTTGCAAGTTTGAGCGAGTTGTACTTTTCTTCCCAATCCAATATCGCATTCCTGGCGCCATTATGGTCATTTTTCATGCTGACTAGCTCCTCTTCCAACCTTTGGTTCGAATTATTGAGCAACTCCAGTTTATGCAGTAATTTGCTAATTTTATTTTCAAGGGAATCAACGATTTCAACCAATTCGCTCATATGCAAATGTCAATGCGTTTTAAACAAAGTTAACACACATCGAACGACTTCGCAATAGTTTTATCAATTATTCTTAAAGTGATACTTTAGCTGTTTTAACATTCCGAAGTGCATGTCAATCAAAGGTCGATTATTCTTCGTTTGATATACGGCAACCCTGCCGTCATCAATTTTATAACTTCTGCCTTGCCGCTTTTAAATGGTATTGATTAATTTCGTACCAACTTAACTACTATGAGAAGAGCTTTTACCGGTTTGCTATTGCTATGGGTGATAGTGCTTCAGGGTCAGGCAAAGTATCCTGCAGATGCCTTTGGTTCGCCTTTGGATGTACCCATCATACTTGCAGGAACATTTGGTGAACTCAGGTCCAATCATTTTCACTCTGGGCTGGATATCAAAACACAGCAACGCGAAGGCTTACCCATATATTCAATTGCCGACGGCTCGGTAACAAGGATTAAAATATCACACTGGGGTTATGGAAAAGTGATGTACGTTGCACATCCCAATGGTTTTACATCTGTTTACGGCCACCTTCAGAAGTTCTCACCGGCAATAGAGGCCTATATTAAAAAAATGCAATATGAAAAACGGAGCTATGAAATTGAACTGCTTCCCGACTTTGGAGACATAAAAGTGGCCAAAGGTTCTGTAATTGGCTATACGGGCAATACCGGGGGGTCATCCGGACCTCACTTGCATTTTGAAATCCGGAACAGTGTTTCGGAGTGGCCTACCAACCCTCTGTTATACGGATTCGATGTCAGGGATGCCACCAACCCGGTCCTATCTGAACTTTATGCCTATCCCCTCTCCGATGACGCGGTCATTAACAAAAGTAACGGAAAAGTGCAACTTACCTTTAAAAAACGACCCGACGGAACTTTTCTTGCAGATAAGGTCTATGCCGCGGGTACCATCGGTTTAGGAATCAATACGTATGACAGGCAGGATCTTGCAGCCAATCAGAACGGGGTTTATTCCATTGTACAGCAGGTCAACGGATCCGTATATTCTGCCATTGATTTTGAAGACTTTTCCTTTACTGAAACAAGGTATATCAATACGCTTATTGATTATGACCATCTAAATAAATACCGGCAAAGAATCGTTAAATGTTTCCGTTCACCGGGCAATTCACTCAGCATATACAGTGAAGTTAAGAATGATGGTAAGATTACCGTAGAAGAGGGGTTTTCCTATAACGCAGAAATACAGATAGCAGACTTTAAGGGCAATACCACCATACTTACTGTTCCCATTGAAGGAAGGAGGGAAATTCCTGTTGTCCTGGAGGAACAGAAAAAAACACCTGAATATGTCATAGCTAAAAAAGCAAATAATTATGATCTGGGGATTGCCCAGGTTAATTTTCCGGCCGATACTTTTTACGAGAATTTCTATATAGATCTTCAAAATGGAACAGATACGGTTACCATCCACAATAACAGCATTGCTACACACAGAAATTTTACCATTACATTTGATGTTTCCAAATACGCGGAGTCAGAAAGAAAATATTTATTTATTGCCCGCCTTGATGACAGGCTGCGACCCAATTATGAATCCACATATAAACGGGCAGAACGATTTACTACCAGGACACGAAACCTTGGAACCTATACCCTTGTGAAGGATACAACTCCGCCGGTTCTCAAAGCGAAAAATTTTAAGCAAAAACAATGGCTGAACAATTACCGTTATTTAAGTGTCCATCTCTCTGATGATCTGAGCGGGGTTGAAACTTACTCGGCTACCCTAAACGGTGAATGGATTCTCATGGAATATGAGCCAAAATCGAATACGCTTACTTATAACTTTGATGACATTATCCTCGACAAAAAGGAATGTGAATTGAGAATTGTAGCCACTGACAATGTGGGAAACGCAACAAATTACTCGATACAATTTTTCCGAAAGTGAACAAACCTGCACCCAGCCAGTTTCACTTTTTATAACACCATCACCAGCACTTATCTCATATTAAAATAGTCGGACATTCCCATCAATTCAACCTTTTGGATATGAAATATGCCCCCCATTATGCCTCTAGGTGAATAAATCCATTACTTTCGGATTCAGGAATTTCTGCTACTTTTGCCAATACGGAACCAGGATAGATGATTCACGAAACGGCCTTCCGGTCTCTGGTTCAGATATAATTGAATTCCAATCAGAGGAAGGATAGCTTGAAAAACAGTTAAGGTTTGAAAAAGTGGTTCAACTAAACGGATATTTTAGCAATACTGCCCTGAAAAATATAGTTTGTACCTTGGCCAACAATAACTTAGGACATCATGAAATACTGCCTTAGCCTGATTTCTTTTTTTATGATCCTGGCCGGTAACGCCCAGAAGAATGTGTATGAAAGCAATAAGTTTGATGTGCTTAGTTTGGATCATAAAACCCTGGCCATTATTCCCTTTTTTACACATCTTGATCTGCAGGAAAATATCAGCAGACAGGAATTAAGGCAGTTGGAGGAAAATGAAGGCTTGGCGGTTCAGAATGCCCTTGAGGGATACTTTGGTTTGGGCAAAAAGAGGAAAAAATTCACAGTGGAATTCCAGAATACCAACAATACCAATGCAATTTTGGCCCAAAACAATATCAACTATTCCAATATTGACACTTATACGATCGAAGAGTTAAGTGAAATTCTCGAGGTAGATGGCATCATCAGTGGTAATCTTGATGTAAATATCCTAATATCTGAGGGAATTCCGGCAGAATTCAGTTTTCTTGATTACGTCCTTGGCGATGCAACATATGGCAGGATAGGCATCAAAATAAGTGACGGGGACACCGGAAAACTTTTGTGGAAATTTGAAAATGAAATCAACAAGAAATCGGGTAAAAACACGGATGATCTTATTGATAAGATGATGAAAAAGGTTACTAGAAAATTTCCTTATGACCGGGAGCGTCAGAGGGATCGCTAGGCGCAAAATTCCTTCAGCACTTCCACTACATAATCCAATTCCTGAACCGTATTGAATATGGAAAAAGAGAACCGCAGGGAAGGTAATTTCAATTCCTCATCGGTTAGAATTTCCGTAAGTACATGAGACCCCTGATCACTTCCGGACTGGCACGCACTTCCCCTGGAGCATCCAATCCCTTTAATATCCAAATGAAATAGTAAAAGGGCTGCTTTGTCCGGGTGTACAGGTAATCTGACGTTGATGAGGGAATACGTACTTCTCTCAGGGTCACCGGAATGGCCATTAAAACGACTGCCTGGAATTTCCTGCTCAAGTTTCTGCTTAAAGTGCTTTTTAAGTCCTGTTACGTACTTCCTCTCGTCCTGCATTTTGTCGTACGCCAATTTAAAAGCAGCTTCCATACCGATGATATTGTGGTAGGATTCTGTCCCCGCCCTGAATCCCCTTTCCTGCGAACCCCCGAAAATAAATGGTTTCAGCCCGCTTTTCCTTCGAATAAATGCAAAGCCAACCCCTTTTGGTCCATGAAATTTGTGTGCTGAAGCGGTCATAAAGTCGATGGCGATCTCTTTCACATCCCAGGGATAATGACCGATAGACTGTACGGTATCAGAATGAAGATAGGCCCCATTTGCTTTACAAAGTGCGCAGATCTCTTCTATGTCTATTTTATTTCCAATTTCATTATTGATATGCATCAGGCTAACAAGTTTGGGGGTAGCATCCTGTTTTAGAAGCACCTCCAGATGGCTGAGATCGGGATCTCCGAAGGCATCCAGATGGACATAACGGAGGGAGATTCCACAATCTTTCACCAGTTCCTGAGCCGTGTGCAGGATCGCATGATGTTCAATTCTGGAAGTTATCATCGTGCGAATCCCCAGATCGCGTACTGCAGATCTCAAAATCATATTATCGGCCTCCGTACCTCCGGATGTAAAAATAATCTCCGACGGGTGGGCATTGAGGTATGCTGCAATGGTTTTCCTCGCCTGCTCTATCCCTGTTTTGGCAGTTCTTCCGAAACCATGAGTGGAGGATGGATTGCCAAAGCAGTTGGTAAGCGCTTCCTGCATCTTGCGTATCACTTCCTCACGAACAGGTGTCGTCGCCGCATTGTCCAGATATACTTTTTGCATAGAGGTATTCGTCTGTTTTGAGCATGTAAAATTAACACTAATATTATTATCGCCAAACCCGGAGTTAAAGGCCTGCAGACCATAGCTGTAGAAAAGGTGTGGATAATTCGGGCCATCGTATCACTGGCCATTATTTTCCGCGGATCAACGCCCTCAACAGGCCACTGAGGACATGGATACCCCCTATCTTAACATTGAACGCAAAGACATCTAATTCCTTCAGGCAATGGCAAAAATGCCTGTAATCGCTTAACTTTAGCCCATGAAACGAATTTATCCATTGCTTCTTCTCCTTTTTACCCTGGCATGTAGTGACGGGGAGTTACAGATAGAAACCATCGACTTTGATAGTGTTAGTATACAATCATGTGACGCGGCACCTGATATCAATAGTACCATTTTCTTTAAGGTGAACAATGCGGAGGCTCTGATCCTGGATCTTCAGAATGGTATTCTGAAAAATGAAGATTCTGACGGTATAATCATAAGTCCGGTACCCGGATCCTCTCAGGTGGCTTACCGCACATTTTCGGATAATGTTTCAAAAGCCTATTTCTGTGATGTAATTCCTCCGGTAACACCTACTGTCACAGAGGAAATCATGGCCGAAGGGGGTTCTGTATTTGTTACCACAGTTCAAAGCCAGACGGATACCACCATGTATGAACACACCGTGGAGCTCAGTGGGATTTCACTGGTAAACTCAAACGGGGAACGAATCACAGACCTTAGTATCAACATGTTCGGAACATTTACCACCCAGAAAAACTGACCTAAGGGTTCTGGGTGATGTAAATTTCTGTCGCCCCTGCACCATATTTTTGGTAACTGGCGTCAGAGTATTGAATGAATTCGTACCGTCTGAAGAGGGAATATAATTCTTCTCTTAAAACCCCTTCTCCTACCCCATGTATAAAAACCACTTTTTGGATGCGTTTCCTGATCGCGAATTCGATTTGTTTTTTTGCGGTATCCAACTGTATATTGAGGATATCATAACTGGTCAGGTTGCGGGTAGAGTGAATCAGTTGCTCGATATGCAGGTCAACTTCCATCGGAGGTAAAGTGCCGGATTTGGTTTTGGTTGTTACGGTTTTTTTTCTGGGCGTCGATTCCTTTTCACCTTTTATTCTTACCGCTTCCTGTGATGAAACAATAATGGTATTCCGGGCATCGACCTTCACCAGATCTGAGGTGCCAAACCAAAGGGAAAAGCCGTCACTTGTCGCTACCAATGCCTGCCCTTTCACCACCCGGATTATCGTACCACGGACTGTATCGTCAAGAGCCTCCACCTGATCTCCTTTGTTAAAAGTGCTCATCGTGGCAAGTATCGGAGTGCTTGCTGGCTGGTTGCCAGATCCGGGTTGACAGATAAACGCCCGCCATCAGGAGCACCATTCCAAGGACCATGGCAAATTCCTTTCTGATCCAGATCTCCCCGGTGGCGGCAATGAATGCCCCGAGAACTATCATCACAAAATAAATAATTCGTTTTGTTTTCATTCCTCAAAAATAATAGTATTTTTCCGTAACAGAATCTTTGGTTTTGACAACACTATTGGCCATGTCATTTCTGGCCGCGGATAATTTTATGATTCCCTGTATGAGCAAACAGCTCCTTGGGATGGAATGCCCCGGTTGTGGCCTGCAAAGGGCCGTAATTTTCCTCTTAAAGGGGGATTTTATCGCTGCTTTTAAAATGTATCCCGCTATTTATCCGATTGTGCTTTTATTCGCATTTTTGATCGCCGACAGGTTAATTCGCTTCCGGTGGGGGAACGCCATTACTATTTTTCTGATGATAACCTCTGTATTTTTTATTCTGATCAACTTTATTCTAAAATTCATATAATCCAACCTGACAAATGGAACCACGAAAACTTCCAAACATCACACTCGCCATCGTCCTGTCGATCCTCTCCTATCTCTGCTGCTGCTTTGGAGGCCTGCCTGGAGCGCTATTGGCCGGAATTACCCTATTGATCCTGAGAAAGGACGAAGCCTTATACAAGGAAAATCCCGAGGAATATTCCAATTACAGTCAGTTAAAAACGGCTAGAATTCTAGCCATTATCGGGCTTGTCCTAGGCATTCTTTACTTTGCCCTGTCGTATTACCAGATCCGTGAAATGGGAGGCTGGGAGGCTTATATGGAAAAGGTGAAGGAAATGACTGAACAATTTGGAATTGAAAATTAAGCCAATAATCGGATATGGAACAACAACCGCTTCCCGGCGCCAGCAATGCCCTGACTATGGGCATCCTGGCAGTAGTTGGTTCGCTTGTCTGCTGTGGGCCGTTCGCGGCCATCTTCAGCATCATCGGACTTAGCAGTGCTAAAAAAGCAGAAAACCTCTACAGAGCCGATCCGGGACTTTATTCCGGGTATGAAAGTGTTAAAACGGGAAGAATACTTTCCTATATCGGTCTAGCGCTGGCACTGATCATGCTGGTCCTGGTTATCCTTTATTTCGGGGTAATCATTGCGCTGATAACAACCGGGCAAATGGATATGGATTAACCGGACATTATGACCTCAGACCAAAATCATGCCAGGACCTGACCATAGCCCTCCGATGGCCGGAGAATGGCGAAACCCGGAATCATATGGTGTATTATTGGGAGTTTCCGGCCCGGTAAGGCTGCATATTTTCGACAGAGTTCCAGATTTTTAATGCTGCAAAATGAAAGTCGTCCACAGCATGCGTTTAAACAGAGGTGATGAGGGCTCATAAAAAAGGAATGAGGCTGTCTTAGGAGACAGCCTCACTATTTACCTGGCAAAGTTACGGCTTATTAATTTGCGACCTCGCTCATAAACTTGAGTCGGTATAAACGCAATTCCTCGTCCTCATATTCTCCGTCGAACTCCTTCAAAGCCTTTTCAATATCATCGGATTCCGCCTCCAGGAAATACTCATGAATTTCTTCCTGCTGCTCTTCATCCAGGACCTCATCTATCCAATACCCAAGATCGAGTTTGGTGCCGCTGAACACTATTTGCTCCATCTCCTTTACGAGTTCTGAAATTTCAAGCCCTTTGGAAGACGCAATATCGTCCAGGGGAAGTTTCCGGTCTATGTTCTGGATAATATATAATTTAAGCCCTGAATTCGCACCCGTACTTTTGACCACAAGATCATCAGGTCTGGTAATTTCATTTTCCTCCACATAGGATGCAATGAAATCCAGGAATGGTTTGCCATATTTCTTTGCCTTGCCTTCCCCAACTCCATAGATATTTACCAGTTCCTCCATGGAAATCGGATATTTTAAAGCCATATCTTCTAGGGAAGGATCCTGAAATATTACAAATGGAGGTATTTCCAGGCTCTTTGCCTCCTTTCTTCTTACATCTTTCAGCAATTTAAGCAGCAGCTCATCAGCAACGCCTGCAGCGCTCCTTGCCGCTGTCACAATAGCGTCATCAGCCTCGGCACTGTAAATATGGTCTTTGGTCATCATAAAAGAAACAGGACGCTTCAAAAATTCAATGCCGGCAGGGGTGACATGAAGTATGCCATATTGCTCAATTTCCTTTTTGAGAAGCCCGGCGACAAGGGTTTGACGTATCAGGGCCATCCAGTAGCTCTTGTCTTTGTCTGCCCCGGAACCAAAGAATGGTTTTCTATCTGCTTTATGCGAGGAGATCAGGGCATTGGTCAACCCAATAAGTGATTTTACAACTTCCTTAGCTTTAAATTTTTCATTGGTCTCCTGTACCACCTTAATAAGTTTGACCACATTATCGATTGCCTCTTCCTTCTCCCTGGGGTTTCGGGTATTGTCATCCATTGTTGCTCCCAGGCCGTCCACCTCGTCAAATTCCTCCCCAAAATAATGGAGCATGAATTTTCTTCTGGACATGGAAGTTTCCGCATAAGCTACAATTTCCTGTAAGAGTGCATTCCCTATTTCCTGCTCCGCAACGGGTTTTCCCGACATAAATTTTTCGAGCTTTTCAATATCCTTATAGGAATAAAAGGCCAGACAATGGCCTTCGCCACCATCCCTTCCGGCACGACCTGTCTCCTGGTAATAGCTTTCAATGCTTTTTGGCATATCATGATGTATCACATACCGCACATCGGGTTTGTCAATACCCATTCCGAATGCTATGGTGGCGACCACTACATCTACTTCCTCCATAAGAAACATGTCCTGATACTTGGATCGGGTCTTTCCGTCAAAACCCGCGTGGTAGGGAACGGCTGTAATACCGTTCACCTGCAGTACCTGGGCAAGTTCTTCTACCTTCTTCCTGCTGAGGCAATAAATGATGCCAGACTTGCCGGAATTCTTTTTGACGAATCGGATGATATCGGCTTCTACATTTTTTGTTTTGGGTCTGACCTCGTAGAACAAGTTGGGCCGGTTAAATGAGGATTTAAATACTCCGGCATTGGCAATCCCCAGATTTTTTATGATGTCCTCCTGTACCTTTGGAGTAGCAGTAGCAGTTAGTGCTATTATGGGGATGTCTTCACCCAGCCGGTCAATTATGGCTCTGAGATTGCGGTATTCCGGCCGGAAATCATGCCCCCATTCCGAAATACAATGTGCCTCGTCCACTGCGACAAATGAGAGGGAAATTGACTGCAGAAAGTCAATATATTCTTCCTTGGTCAATGATTCGGGGGCGACATAGAGAAGTTTGGTAATTCCTTCCACTATATCCCGCTTTACTTCTTTGACCTCCGTTTTGGTTAATGATGAGTTCAGAACATGTGCAACACCGCGATTGGATGAAACCCCTCTGATGGCATCAACCTGATTTTTCATCAGGGCGATAAGGGGCGACACAACAATTGCCGTGCCTTCCTGTAGTAAGGCAGGTAACTGGTAGCAAAGAGACTTGCCTCCCCCTGTAGGCATTATGACGAAGGTGTTTTTCTGTTGAAGAATACTCTTAATTACTTCTTTCTGTAGACCTATAAACTTGGAAAAACCAAAATACTGCTTGAGTGCGGCATGTAGATCAATATCATTCAAAATCATTACGTGTAATTCATGATCCGTTCTCCGAGGCAAAAAGCACCTCTCATATAATTAAGATGTACGTTATTATCATTCAATGGGTGAAAACAATCAATTTTGTTGGTCGTAAAGAATCTCGTGTAAAATAAGTTTGCGTAATTTTGTTTTCTTAAATATAATACATTCTTTTAGAATTTATTGGAATAATAAGACAATTTCTCTTAACCATATCTTAAATTACCACCGTACTTTGAGGGATAGCAAAGCTATACTGGCATTAGCGAAAAAGACCATAGAAACAGAAGGGGATGCCATTTATAATCTGTCAAATCTTTTGGATGAACAGTTTGCGGAAGCCGTCAACTGTATTCTGAATTCTCAGGGTCGGGTGGTCATTTCGGGAATTGGAAAAAGCGCCATAATAGCCTCCAAGATTGTCGCCACTTTAAATTCTACGGGCACCCCTGCGATTTTTATGCATGCAGCGGACGCCATCCACGGAGATCTTGGTACAATTCAGAAAAATGACATCGTGATCTGCATCTCAAAAAGCGGAAATACGCCGGAGATTAAAATGCTTGTACCCGCAATAAAACAAGGAGGTAACAAATTAATTGGGATTACGGGAAAACCCGATTCTTTTCTTGGAAAACAGGCAGATTATATTCTGAATACCTACGTATCAATGGAAGCTTGTCCGAACAATCTGGCCCCTACAACAAGTACCACAGCCCAATTGGTGATGGGGGATGCGCTGGCTATTTGCCTTCTTGAACTCCGGGGATTCAGCAGTAAGGACTTCGCAAAGTACCATCCCGGTGGGACCCTCGGCAAAAGGCTCTATCTTCGGGTTTCGGATATCAGCTCCGTCAATTTGAAACCGGCTGTTGATATCGGGGCGGATATTAAAAAAGTGATAGTTGAAATTTCCGAAAAAATGCTTGGTGTTACAGCTGTCACGGAACATGATAAAATAATTGGGATTATTACTGACGGGGACCTCCGGCGAATGTTGAACAAGTACGATAATATCAAGGGGTTGACCGCCAGGGATATTATGACTTCGAATCCAAAAACCATAGGGTCAGAGGTACTGGCGATAAAGGCTCTTAAAGTAATGCAGGACAAGGGTATCTCTCAACTGTTGGCAGTCGAAGGAGATAACTATGTCGGCGTGGTCCACCTGCACAATCTAATCAATGAAGGAATTCTGTGATGGCAAAAAAAATAGGTGATCCTAACGAGATGTCTTTCCTGGACCATCTCGAAGAACTTAGATGGCATCTCATCCGATCCACCTGTGCGGTGGTCATCGTGGGAGTATTTGCCTTTATTATGAAAAGGTTCATCTTTGATGTTGTTATCCTGGGGCCCACGAAAATGGATTTTCCGACCTACAGGACCTTCTGTGATGTTGCCACTTACATGGGCTTCGACTCTGCGTTTTGCGCCGAAAAACTCCCATTTACCATTCAGAGCCGGCTGATGTCCGGACAGTTCTCTGCTCATATCTGGACTTCCATTTGGGCAGGTTTTATCCTGGGTTTTCCTTATATCCTTTACGAAATATGGAAGTTCATAGGTCCCGGCCTTTATGAAAAGGAACGTAAGAACTCCCGTGGCTTTATCCTGATTGCCTCCTTTCTTTTTTTTACGGGCGTGTTGTTTGGTTATTACGTTGTCGCTCCGTTGTCTATCAACTTCCTCGGATCATACCAGGTCAGCGAAACAGTGTTGAATGAATTTGACCTGGACTCCTATATCTCTACAGTCAGGGCGTCGGTTATTGCCTGTGGCATTATGTTTGAATTGCCTATTATTATCTTTTTCCTGACAAAGGTGGGTATTGTTACTCCTGAAATCCTGAAAAAATACCGGAAAATAGCCCTCGTCGTTATCCTTATTGTTTCTGCCGTTATCACACCTCCGGATGTGGCCAGCCAGATCATCGTTGCCATCCCTGTACTCCTGCTCTATCAGGTAAGTATTTACATTTCCGCTTTTGTCTTGAGAAGGGAAGCCAAAGCGCTAAAAAATGCCAAATAGCATCGAGGAATTCAATGTCTGCCGTTCAAGGATGAGCCGCTTTTCGATGCTCCAAATAAGGTGATACAAAGAAAATTTAACCTCGATGCCAATGCCTTTTCTGAAGGTGTACTGCCGGCCTCGTTGCCTCTGCGGTTTTAAGGTGCGATGACTGCGTTAAATACCATCTTGAATGGGCTTGACAACAGGGAGTTACAGGTGATGAAAATCCGGAAGCGCTAAGAATCGCTATACTGTCAGGAGGATCCATCCTCCCCTCATCTCCGTCGGGCCGATGAAAACTGGTCGCTGCAAGAGCAGCAAAATTTGTGAATTTTTCCTTCCAGCCATTGAAGCCTTACGATGTTTCCCTTTATGTATCGGTGCAGCCATGGAAAATGTCGCAGTCTTAACCTGATCCTTCCTGAACGCGCGTACCCCGGGCTTGAAAGGGGTCGTAATATTCCGTTAATTATTTCCGGTCATTGGTATTATATCCTTAGTTTTGACCCACTGAAAGATGAAGCTTAGCGCAGAAAATATCATGAAGGCTTACAGGGGCCGCCAAGTCGTCAAGGGCATTTCCCTGGAAGTCAACCAAGGCGAGATCGTCGGATTGCTAGGACCAAACGGGGCTGGAAAAACCACTTCCTTCTATATGATTGTTGGCCTGATCAAGCCCAATGGCGGTTCTATTTTTCTTGATGATATGGAAATCACCCGTTTTCCGATGTACAAAAGGGCGCAACACGGGATCGGATATCTGGCACAGGAAGCATCCGTTTTCAGGAAACTTAGTGTGGAACGAAATATTCTCAGTGTCCTTCAGCTCACCAACCTAACAAAGAAAGAACAGCTAATGAGGATGGAACTGCTCCTGGAAGAATTCGGATTGACGCACATCCGGAAAAACAGGGGCGATCTGCTATCTGGGGGAGAAAGACGGAGAACTGAAATTGCCAGGGCACTCGCGACCGATCCCAAATTCATCCTCCTGGATGAGCCATTCGCAGGAGTGGATCCTGTAGCAGTGGAAGATATCCAAAGGATAGTAGCACAATTAAAAAACAAAAATATCGGTATCCTCATCACGGATCACAATGTTCAGGAGACACTTGCCATTACTGAACGCTCCTATCTCATGTTTGAGGGGGGAATTCTTAAATCCGGCATTCCTGAGGTACTTGCCGAAGATGAAATGGTACGTAAAGTATATCTGGGACAGAACTTTGAACTGCGAAAGAAAAAACTTGATTTCAGCGAATAACACCTGACCTGTTTGAAGCTACCCTTCTGTCTTTACTTCCTGTCCTCCTGAAAAGCGGAGCAACAGTGAACTCACAATATAAAACAGTATGATTGCCGGGATGGCCAGGAAGCGCAGGGTAAGTAACATGAATAAACTAACAATGAGGAATATATACCTCATCGCATTGTCCTTAAAGTTCCAGGTCTTGAATTTTAGCGCGAAGAGCGGCAGTTTAGAATTAAGCAAATAACTGCTGATTAGCGTGACTCCCAGCAGAAACCACTGATTCAATATGATGGTATTCAGATAATCACTCCCCTGATAGAGCAGGAGCAACGGCAGGGAAACAATCAGTAAAGCATTGGCAGGAGTGGGAAGACCTATAAACGAATCTGTCTGATTCGTGTCTATATTGAATTTGGCCAGTCTGTATGCTGAAGCAAGTGTGATCAAGAAACCGGCAAAGGGAAGCAGGTTCAGGGATAGATCCGATAATGGCAAAGCATTGAGATCAGGGTTGCTCAGGTCCATGTTCCATCCTTCTGTCACAGACATGCCGAGAAGACGAAACATGATGACGCCCGGAACCAAACCACTCGTAATCATATCGGCCAGAGAATCCAGTTGCAGGCCGAGGTCACTTTTAACCTTTAGGACCCTTGCTGCCAATCCATCAAAAAAATCAAGGAAAATACCGGCAAACATCCACAACGCCGCCAATTCAAACCGACTCAGAATGGCAAATACCACCGCCACTGATCCACAGAATACATTCAGCAGTGTAAGGAGATTTGGGATGTGTCGCTTCACCGGAAGACTTTTTCGTAAAATTAAGATAATTTTTAATCAAAAAGGGACGTCCCGTATTTTATTCAGATATTTGCCGGGGAAGTGTTCAACCCCAATTGTACCTGGCTTGAAATGTACTTAAAAAAGCTACTGTTCATTGTTTTTCAGGCCAGTTTCCTTATAGGAGCCGGGCAGTCTGTTGAACTGTCTCCTTCCTCCATTATCAGTGTGGTCACTTGTGGTCCGGGCGATGAGTTATATGCGGCATTCGGTCATAGTGCCTTTCGGGTGATAGATCCTGTCCAGGGTATAGACCGTGCCTATAATTATGGTACTTTCGATTTCAGGGCTCCCAATTTTTATCGGAATTTTGCGATGGGAAAACCGATATTTTATCTTAGCTCTTCGACATTTCCTGATTTTTTGGCTACGTATCGCTATGAAGAAAGGTGGGTTCGTGAACAAGTACTGAACCTGGACCTGGCAGATCGAAAACGAATGTTTGCCTTCCTGGAAAATAACGGGAAACCTGAAAACAGATATTACAAGTATGAGTTCCTGTTTGACAATTGTTCAACGAAGATCCCGGTAGTTCTCAGGGAAGTTCTTGGAAAAGGATTGACATTTACCTACGATCACCTGAAGACCCGTTTTACCTTTCGGCAGTTGATTCACCAAAACCTGCGGGTGAATTCCTGGTCTGCATTCGGTATTGACCTGGCCCTGGGGTCAATAATTGATCGGCCGGCTACTCCCGAAGAATATATGTTTTTGCCTTACTATGTGATGCTGCAATTACAAAATACCAGAATAAATGAGGTGCCAATTGTGGCAAAGGAGCATAGCCTGCTCCTGGCAGACGATCACAGTGAGGGCGGCCCAATCATGACTACCCCTATTTTCTGGCTCGGCATCCTTTTTCTGGCTACACTCTTGATTACTTATTACGATTTCAGACATCATTTTCACAGCAGGTGGCTGGATTTTTGCCTTTTTATGATCTCAGGTCTGGCCGGCATGCTCATCGTCTTTCTCTGGTTTCTGACAGAACACAACACTACAGCTAATAATATGAATATATTATGGGCCATTCCATT
>JBGTMS010000112.1:0-2689 GCA_041743425.1 Zeaxanthinibacter sp.
CGAAGCGTACATGTCCCCGGGTTCCGTCACAGAGATCGTTTATTTTTTCATTGCAGAATACAAAGATTCGATGAAAGTAAGCGAAGGTGGTGGTGCCGATAATGAGCAGGAAGAAATAGAGGTCATGGAGCTTAATATTGATGACGCAATGGGAATGATCGAAATAGGTGAAATCAAGGACGGTAAAACAATCATGCTTCTTCAACATATCAAACTGAAAGGGATTCTTTAAATATCTGACCGTTTTGTAAACGAACGTTTTTTAGGTCTATATCTCAATTTTCTTTGGTCTACTTAAACGGACCTATTTTTAGACTTTCAAAAACTTCAAATCGTTTATTTTCTACGGCCGTTTAAATAAACTCGGGTCTGGTTGTCCTGGAGTAGCTTTTTGTGCCTATGAGCTTCAATCCCCTTATAGAAAACTAGCATTTTTCATGGATTTAGTGTTGCAGATAATCCGATAACGCAGGTACTAAACTTGTTGACGGGGCGTTATGGTTAAGCGGCCCGAGGTTTTCAAATTATTGCTGAAGCCGGCCTGTCAAATATCTATAAATGAGAAATACCTTCGCATTATTGTTCATGGCCCTAATGATTATTGGATGTAAGGAAAGCAGCAAAAAATCGGAAACTAAAAATCGCATCACTTTGGGGGATGACCATTTCATCCATAAAACGTATCGCGACGAGAACCATCTTTTTTGGGATTCTATGAAGGAATGGGCCACCGGGAGTACAATTACCATAAATTGCAAGGCCTAAAGCAATCGGTGCTGTTTCGACGGTTAAACGTTCTCTCCTCCGCTATTAATATAATTGATGCCGACCATTATCTAATGGACGCCTCTGAAATCAACCATACTAGCATCAAAAATACAAATGAAAATCTTATCTATTATATGCTCACCATCGAGGGACGTGATTACTATGCCAATTTATTTCCCTCCTTCGATAAAAAAGATAAACTAAGATCGGTGTCACTTGAATATCCTGCACGCAATCCAGACTTCTCCATCCATAGTCTATATTCGGGTAATATGGAAAATTTACCAAACGCACTTGATAGGTATCGCATAGGGAAAATAATCTTGGGAAACAGTTTCATGAGCAATTACTTAAGCTTTACCAACAGAAGTACGGAAAACCCCATGTAAGTTATGATCAAGGTATAAAATGGCCTAAAACCCGTTATTCTAAAAGGAAGACCTTCCCAACAACGGATTACCTTTTCGTCGCAGGGGAAAAGGTTGTTAAAATCTCGAATCATAGCGATATCCAAATGCGCCCGACAATCGAATATTATTCAAGGAAGGGTTATGAGGCGTTACTTGAGGAAAAAAAGGAAACAAAGAACATAGAGATGGAAAAAATCGAACGCAAGAACGAAAAAACATTTAAGAACATCTGACTTAGTTCGCCCCGTTGGTCACTTTTTACAGATTCCTACACCCCACTCTACTTCATTTACATTCTTTAAATGTCACGGATTAACCTTAAGCCGGTCATTTAAATGCAGGTTAAACTAGACTTTAGCTCTTAGCCACAACGACTGGAGATAAAAAATACCGATAAATGGCGGCTGGTGACAGCAACGTTGAACTTAATGAATACTATCATTGCGAACAATCAGTAATTTTACGCTAACTGGGCCTTGTGCAGTTGTTCTCCCACCTTGGCAAACCCGTCGACAATCCTCTCCCTTTGTTGCTTTCTTGGCTTTTTCAGTCCCGAAGCATAATGTTCTAATTGCTTGGCACTGATACCGGTAAACTTTTCCATGCCGGCAAAGGTCATATATATCTTCCAGTATCTTAAAAGGCTTTTAATATCGTAAAGCCATTCAATGGTGTAATCATCGTTCAATATCTCGGGTGCGGTATTAAGTTCCTTTGATATTTCAATGGATTCCATAATGGATTCCCTGGCCTCTTCCACGGTCTCGCCCGCACCGAACAGACCGTCCACATTTTTTGAAAAGGCGGAGAAAAAGCCATCTTCGGCGCTTTCGACTACAACTATGATTTTTTTCATTTTTTATAATTTTATTTTTTGTTCGAACGACAGGTTTACTGCTTTTGGCAATGACATTATGCTAATTCAAAGTCCGAACTGTTCTTCTATACGCTTCCTAGTTCTTGGTGCGACACTACCAGAGGCATGAAATGGTATCGATAGCTGTTCGCCGTTCTTTTCGTACACCCTGTGGGTCCCTCTGGTAAATACGTGCTTCCAACCCGCATCCTCGATTCTCTGGTGCATCCGGTAGTATTTCATATTTCTTTGCTATGGCCGGGCCGGTAACTCTGATTTTTTAACGCAACAAGAGAGCTTTTATTTTATAAAGGTAGTAGTTTTTCTACTCTTTTCCAAAATAAAGTAGATTTATTACTACCTTTAGAATCAAATTTAAGTCTGAAATGGAGAAGAAGAAGAAATCTACCGAGGAGCATTTTTTTGATTTCCTTTTGACAAGGGAAAACGACCAGAACGAGAAGGGCCCTCTTCTAACTGAGTTCCAAGCAGATTATGTCAAACTGCATAATAAACAAATAAAGTCGAACGATATTCCTCTAAGCACTTTTATTTCCATGGGTCTGATAATTATAACCTTTGATACGGCCCAAAAGGAATATGTTACGAAGACGAAAGAATTCCATAGGGCCAACCAACTGACCTATGGCTCTTG
>JBGTMS010000113.1:0-3087 GCA_041743425.1 Zeaxanthinibacter sp.
TTTTTTTAAACATACCCGGGAAACCAGACTTTTGGAATTAAAAATTCAAAAAGGCTGTTCACAAATCATAATATGTCCCGAAAGCATTGACCAAGCCAATATTTCAATATTATACAGCGCATCATGCTATTAAAAATACAAAGATGCCCCTAACTCCATCTCAAATAAATCACAATTCATTTTAGTGAACAGGGAAGTTTTCAGCATATACACAGATACCGGTCAGGATTTACTGTGTGAGTTGGCCGACTTTAGCAATTCAGGAAATTTGGCCTTGAACTTATTCATCCTTGGAATGGATATATTCTGTATATAGGGATTATCAGGATGTTGCGCTTCATAATCCTGATGATAGTCTTCCGCCACCCAGAATTTCTCAAAAGGCATTATTTCCGCGGCGATGGTCGATCCAAGTTTTTCTGACAATTGCTTTTTCTTGGTGATGACAATTTCCTTTTCCTTTTCGTTTTTGTAAAAGAGGATCGAGCGATATTGTGAGCCCATATCAGGGCCCTGTCCATTCATCTGTAAAGGATCCTGGGAACCAAAATAAACATCCACCAGGGTACTGAAACTCACCATTGCCGGATCGTAAATAACCTCAATCGCTTCCGCATGTCCGGTTGATCCGGTATTGCTGTCCTCATAGGAAGGATTTTTAGTATGTCCGCCTGAATATCCTGAAATCACCTCTTCAACACCTTTGACACTTTCAAATATGGCTTCCACACACCAAAAGCAGCCACTGGCGAAATAAGCCCTGGCCATTTCATCTTTTGATGGGTCGATGGAGTGCCCCATTTCCGAATTTGCCCCTGACGCCTCACCATCTGTGAGAACCAGGTTCTCCTGGCTGGCATTCATCTCATTGAACTCTGAAGCATCAGGCTTCACACCGGCAAGTTGTTCCTTTTTTTCCACCTCCCGGGTTGGAGATTCGCTATTTGGCTTAGAATGGATATCCCTGCCATTACAAGAAGAAAGAAGGATAAACAATCCAAAAATCCCGGGGATCAAATGATTGCGGCCAATATTATTTTTCATAGCTGACATAAAGGTTTTAGTATACTTTAATACTTATTATTCCTATTGGTCGCACATTCTCAGGCTACCTTTCTTTAGGGGATCTTATTTTAACGTCCCACAGAGGAACTTGATAAATGAGAAGTAATTAATTGGTCGATACTGCCATACTTTTTAAAAAAGTTATAATCTCAGGAAGTTCCTTATCCGCGGTATTTAAAAATAGGCATCAGCATGGTAAAATTTAAAAGGACCGAGATGCCGTTTGTAACAATGATGGGATAATCCATTTTCATAAATCCATACACCGTCCATAGGAAAACTCCCAAAATCATTACGCAAAACATCCAGGGTGAGACATTGTCCACTTTTTTCGATTTCAAAGCTTTTATTATCTGAGGTACTTCTGCAATGGTGGTAAAGCTTCCTGCAATAATACCCATTACTTCCGCACTATTCATGCATTTTACATTTAGAAAGGAATAGCATTTATTAGGCATTTTCAGAAACCAGCGAACACCCTCTTTGCGGGCATTACAATTATTTAATTCCCGCATCGACCTAGAAGATAAAGAACAGAATGATTCCAAGTATAATCAGAGCAACTACCATTAAAGTAATGATATTCTGATTCTTGTATCTTAAATTATCTCCCATGTACGGCTACCTTCATGCGGTAAGTTCGGCCTAACAGAATGTAGCGATGGTCGTATTTAAACATTAGTTTGTCCCGTTCGGGTTAGAGCGGATTGAATTCACATAAAAAGTTTAACTCAACTTTCACATCCTGGGCGAGATATCAAGAGCTAACGTTAGATTATCTTCATTAGAAGAATTTGAAAGTAATTACCGGGAGTCAAATAATTAACATGATACCTATTTAAATTTATATCATTTACATGGGACTTCTTAGGATAACCTTGGTTATGATTCTGATCCTGATAAATTATACAGGGAAGGCAAACGGATCGTATGCTGTTGGATTCAGGCAAATTCTCATAGAGAATAAGCAAACTCCTGAAACCTCTGATAGCCTTCTCCTGAACCTTTGGTATCCTACAATGGATATGCTTAACAATCGAATCCCTTTATCGGCATTTGCATACAACAATCTGTCTTCCGACCCTCTGTTCACAGATTCTTTAAAGCTGACAGGATTAAACGAACTTAAGAAAACACTGACTAAATGGTATGGTGATATTGAAGAAGGTCGATGGCAAGACTTCCTGAAGGTTAATTCCAAGGCACACCATTATGCCGCTTATTACCCCGGAAGATTTCCTGTAATTATTGGACGGCTTCGGGCGTTTTCGACAACCCTTACCAATGAAATGCTGGCATCCTACGGATATGTTGTTTGTATGCTGACTCCGGTAGAGAACTTCCCTCCAAGTGACGAGAAGGCCTATCTAAAGCAGGTTGACAATGAAATAGAAAACTTTAAGAACGCCCGGGAATACCTTAATCAATCCCTTGGGATAACATCAAATGAAAGCGCATTACTGGGCTTCAGCGGAAATGGTGTGTCACCATTTTTAGCCGGAATGCAGAGCACAGACTTCAATGCGGTAGCATTGATTGAAAGCGGTATCTTTCTTGAAGATATTTATATTATTATCTCCAAGGCTCCCTATTATATACATAACTCCTATAAACTTCCCCTTTTCTTTAGCTATAATCAGCAGCAATATGATCAAAATAGGATGGTCAATTTATATGACAGTCTTGCAGGTCATATAAAACATCAGCTATTAATTGATAATCCGGAACATCACCATTGGGATTTTGCAACCGAAGGAACAGTTGCAGCGAAATATCTTGGTAACCGGGCACCACAGCACATTAAGAACCAGATGATTGGTTTTGAGCTTATCAATACTTCTCTGCTGCAGTTTTTTGATAAGTATCTGAAACAGAAAGGCGCAGAAATACCTACAATTCGAGTAGCTGCCGGCAACCTTTAGGAATTGCAACAGGAAAAATATCGCACATATTTTGACAGGACTTTTGTATGCATTGCCCAAAGTTACCACTTACGGGCACAAAATTCAACCCTTGGG
The DNA here is from genome assembly GCA_041743425.1 of Zeaxanthinibacter sp. Classification (GTDB taxonomy): domain Bacteria; phylum Bacteroidota; class Bacteroidia; order Flavobacteriales; family Flavobacteriaceae; genus JTS-RE37. The sequence continues at coordinate 3,084 of JBGTMS010000113.1, forward strand.
ATTT
>JBGTMS010000114.1:0-4312 GCA_041743425.1 Zeaxanthinibacter sp.
TCTATCGAGAATGAATCTTCTGTTCACATGTGCCGGAAGAAGGACTTATCTCCTCAATTATTTTAAAGAAATTATAGGGCATCACGGTACCATCATTGCTGTTGACAGTAATAGTTCCGCACCAGCCCTTACCGAAGCCGATGTGGCAATGGTCGTTTGGCCTATTGATCATCCGGAATACATAGAAGACTTAAAATGTATAATTGATCAGTATAAGGTGGATATGGTAATATCGCTCAATGACCTGGAATTACCACTTTTAGCGAAATTTAAGAAATACCTGGAATCAGGTGGGGCCCGCATTATAATATCCGACGAAAAATTTCTATCCATTGCTTCTGACAAATGGAAAACATTTCATTTTTTTCAAGACCACAATATTCCCACTCCACTTAGTTTTCTTTCTGTCCGTGAAGCCTTGAGAGCCATTTCGGAAAACAGTGTAAGATTCCCTCTAATTATAAAACCCAGATGGGGTAGTGGTTCCATTGGCGTTAAACAAGTGAGCAACCCACACGAATTAAGCTTGGCATATGCATGGTTAAAAATAGAAATAGGACAATCTGCTCTAACTTATTTGAACCAAAAAGATGATGTACAAGACATTATTATTCAGGAAATGTTACTGGGAGAAGAGTTCGGAATGGATATCCTAAACGATTTCAACGGTAATTACCATGCTTCATTTGCAAGGAAAAAATTAATCATGCGATCCGGTGAAACAGATAAAGCAATAACAATTATTAAAAAAGAATTTTCCGATTTGGGAAGAGAGCTGGCAGGATATACCCGGCATATTGGCATTATGGACTGTGACTTTTTTACAGTAAACGGCCAAGTATATTTTTTGGAAATGAATCCACGTTTCGGTGGAGGCTATCCCCTATCTCATGCCGGGGGAATAAACGTTCCCGGCATCTATCTCGAATGGCTGAAAGGTAATGGGAATGTGGATAAATATAACAATTATACCAATAATCAGACATTTTCAAAAAACGAGAAGATCACCAGAGTTCCAAAACCAAATTTATTGGTTGGCAAACAGAATATTGTGAACTTTAAACGCTGAGGACAGAACTTTTAAAAAAGGATAATGTTTTAAAAACGACTTTGTGAAGCTTCAACTATGCTCTAAAACTAACCTAACTATACAAATGTGCCTAATCTGATTGCGGAAAAAAGACTATACTTTTGATTCATCTAAGCGCACTTCAATGTATCGAACCCTTATTAAGCCCCTATTTGATTGTGTCCTGGCATTAACAGCCTTTACTTTACTATTGCCGTTTCTGACAGTAATATATTTGTTGTTATTAGTGGGAAAAACAAAAAGTCCCATTTTCTATCAATCCAGACCGGGGAAGAATGAGAAGGTATTTAAAATCATCAAGTTCAGGACTATGACTGATGAAAAAGATTCTGATGGTGAGTTGCTGCCCGACAGTCAAAGGCTAACGCCATTTGGTGCCTTTCTAAGAAGAACCTCATTGGATGAATTACCACAGTTAATAAATGTAATTAGAGGAGATATGAGCCTGGTAGGTCCCCGACCTCTGAGAGTCCGATACTTGCCCTATTATTCATTAAAGGAGTCAACCAGGCATTTAGTCAAACCCGGAATAACAGGGATGGCCCAAGTATCAGGAAGAAACGGCCTTTCCTGGGATAAGAGGCTGGAATTGGATGCCATTTATGTGGAAAACCTGGGTTTTTTATTAGACTGTAAACTTTTCATGCTAACGTTTATAAAGATATTCCATCAATCCGGAATACAGTTTTCCGAGGGACCGGATAGCTTGGATGAATATAGATCCTGCAAAATAGGGGAATCTCAAAATTCGGCTTAATTGTTATTCCTAAATCTAACTTTTTAAAATTGAAGGTATTGTTGGAATTTCTTCTCGTGCTAGAGTTTAAGTTGGTTCAATTGGATCACTTACCTCATTCTTATGTTATCATTATTTCAAAATGACATCGACTCCGATCAGTATTTATATAAATTCCCTATATGAAATAGTAGAGGCTGAAGCCTCCACCCCAGTGTACATTGAACTGAAGCATTCTTTCTTCTTTATATTTCTTAATGTTACATGTTAAATGATTGATATCTACCTCAAAATAACATCTGGTTTGATGGCATTTCCACTGATATTCATCACTATGTCTTTCTCCGTAAACATGCATCATTGTGGTGCAATTTTAGTAGATTTCAGCTTTTTTGAAACTTCGGAAAACTGCATGATGAAGACTGATTTGTCCGAGTCTTCCCGTTCTAGTGACATAAAAACCAGGAAATGCAATGCTGTACCAATATGGAAATAGTTTTAGCAGTTCGGACCGTCTGAAAATTTCATACGATACGGTGACTTTCAACCCACAGTTATGTAATACTCCCCAATCTTTAGACCTTAAGGAGGTTTTCTTAGTTATAAAATTAGGGTTGTTAGTCATTAATTTCTTCATTGACTTCTGATAGTATTCCACTGTTTTTCTCTAAAATTAAGTTCCGGATCAAGTGGGTTTGAAATTTAAAGTTTTCGAGATATTAGCACTACTGTCCAAGCCTCTATCAATTGTTTTGTTTGATGGCATTGCAGCAACATTTGTTCTTTGATAACAACCTATGACAAAGTTCATTTTATTAAAACTTCTAATCCGGGTTCCCCGACAACCCTAATGTTAATGCTATTTATTTAATGGACTTACCCAAGTATAACATAAAAATAGGACACCCAAAAGGACACCTTCGTTATCAAATCTGTACTGATCTGGCTCGTTTTGGCATTGTTTCTAAAAACATAAAACCCTGATAATCAATAGCTTATCAGGGTTTAAAAACTTTCAGTCGGGGTGGCAGGATTTGAACTCCATGCCCTAATCCATTGTAAACCAATAATTTATTACAATTTTTACAAAATAGGACACTTGTTAGGACATCCTCAACAGCGTTTTGGTGCTTTCGTAACCTAAATATAGGAAAGTATTATTAAAACAGTGTAAATCAATCCAAATTTGATCAATAACCGTGATCCACTGCTTTGTCTTGATACATAAAATGGGAGGAGATCAATAAGTATAATCCATGATCCAGGAGCCCCCTCAACATTGCTTCAAACCATCCCCAGCCGAATGCCCATGCTCACTAACTCCGAAGAAGATTTTGAACCTGTCCTGTGCAGCATGTTTTGCCGATGGTTATCTACAGTCTTGGTTGATATGTTTAGGATCGAAGCGATCTGCTTGCTACCATGTCCTTTGGTCAATAAAAGCAAAATTTCCTTTTCTCGTCGCGTAATTTGAGGAGAAATAATTTCAGTTTCAGATAATGTATGCTCATTCAAACAGTAAAATTGTTGGCATAGTTGTTTTTTTTGATTAAATATGTACATCATTGCCTCTCCCTGACTTTTTATATGTGAAATATCTGTGACCAATACTAACCCGTATATTATTTGGTTTGTTTTGTCAAATATGACATCGGGATATTGTACCATTATCCAATAATATTCTTCCAAAGCATTTAACATCCGAAAGGTTAGGGACATCTTGAAGTCTCTCATTATATCCTGATCAGTCCTATTATACAATTCTATGTAAAAACGACTGAAAGCCAGAACTTTATATAAATCTTCGGGATGGGTTGCCTCATGAAGTTTCAATTGGTGCAGGGATGAAAATACATCATGGGTAAAGGGGGTAAGGTATTCTACATCACCGCCCGAAGCAAAGTGTTTCTCTTCCACGAAATCTAGTATAAACCAAAAGTTCCGGCCAACAGCCAATTTTTCAAAATTCTGGATTAGCGGGAAAAAATGGTGTAAGGGATCTGTAAAATTGGACTTGCTTTTGTCTGTCGCTAATCCTACACGAAAGGTTCGGTAGTCTATGGTAGGCAGTACATGTATTTTGGTATGCATACTCAATATCTTAACAAGAATATTTCCTCATTCTTGTAGGTACAGAACCATCTTAAATTTAGGGAAAAATCCCTATATATAGTGAAATTACTTTAACATATATTTATTCCTTAATGCAACTCCGAAAACATTATAAACGGAAGGAATAGAATGGATGTATATAACAAGATATAGAATTTAACCTGGGCAGTCGATGTGATTTATATGCCAAAAGGGAAAAACCAGCAAGTGGTATACCAGGAATGGATTTCATATAGGGTAGGTAGGCTGGAAATCCATTGATTCTGTTATGTCCTCTCTGATAAATGAACTTATCTCTTTAATCCGTAATACAAAATTATGGCTACGATACAAAAAACATTTATATATGAAGGCTCTGCATCTACTACAGTTAT
>JBGTMS010000115.1:0-2436 GCA_041743425.1 Zeaxanthinibacter sp.
CAACAAACTTTTGGAGGTCCGGCATAATTCGAAAGATTCTTACGCCGAGCCAATACAATTAGGTGCGGCTTTGTATCAAAGTCATTGTACTGTCTGCCATGGTGCCGATTTGAAAGGCAACCCGCCCGTTTACCCGTCTCTTCAAAACTTGTCTTTAAATGTTGACGAAATTCGCCGTACAATCAGTCAGGGAAAAAATCTTATGCCCGCTTTCAACCACCTTTCGGATCAGGAGGTAACGGCGATGGCTACATTTCTAAAAAGTGATGTATCTCTGCAGGAAAAACTGATCCGTTCAAAAGACAATGAAACTTCAGACGACGGCAAAACAAGGTATGTGATTGATGGCTATAAATACCTGCGCGACCAATACGGAGCCCCTGCTATTACTCCCCCGTGGGGAACATTAAGCGCCATAGATCTTAATGCAGGAGAAATACTTTGGCAAGTGCCTCTCGGTGAATACCCGGAACTAGTAGCCAAGGGAATTCGCAATACAGGTGCAGCGAATTTTGGAGGCCCCGTGACCACTGCAGGTGGAGTCGTATTCATAGCGGCAACACCTGATGAAAAAATAAGGGCATTTGAATCCCATTCTGGCAAAGTTTTGTGGGAGCATCAGTTGCCCGCTGGAGGTTATACTATTCCCAGTACTTACATGATCAATGGGAAGCAGTACCTGGTGGTCACCGCAGGCGGTGGAGGAAAAAATGCCACCAAATCCGGAGATTCAGTTATAGCATTTGCCCTGCCTGAACCAGAGAAGAACAATCCCTCAACGTCAGTAAGTGAAAAAAAAACAGATTGGACACTTCTTTTTGATGGGAAAACTCTCGACGGATGGGTTCACTTGAATGGCTTCCATAAATATCTCATAGAAAATAATGCCATTGTGGGTCGGACTGTAGTGGGTAGTATGAATTCCTTTCTCTGTACAAAGGAGGAATTCGAAGACTTCGAACTGATAATGGAAATCATGATTGACAGCGTCACCAATTCTGGTATTCAGATCAGGTCCTCCGCCAAGCCAGTCAAACATGGTGATCATTACAATGAAAGTGCCGGCAGGGTGTATGGTCCTCAGGTGGAAATAAGACAAAATCACGGTCAAGCAATGCTTACTCCTGAGGGATATTCTCCTACCACCGGTGTTTTATACGGAGAAGCCTTAGGGACGGGATGGATGTCCTCTGAGAAATTACTGAAGGAAGGACACACCCATTATGATAATCGGGGATGGAATGAGCTTCGTATCCTTGCCGAAGGTCCTCGTATACAAACCTGGGTAAATGGGCATCAGATAGAAGACCATGTTAACAAAGATGTATATCAAACCCATCCTAAAGGATTCATCGGTTTGCAGGTTCATGGTGTGGAAGGAAAAGGACCCTTTGAAATGAAATTTCGAAACATTAAGATTCGACGAATTGCAAACAAATAAACCCATCACAATTAAAATCAATTTACTTTCCTTCAAAAAGTAAACGCTTCTATAGATCAAAAACCGGATTATTATCGAGGTCCAAAAGATTCGATTGATAGAACTTAGTAGTACAATAAAATAGTTTTTCTACCTTGAAGATAATAAATCCCTGTTGCAGGTTTACATAGATGCAGATACTGACCTTGATACTATGCGCTGTTGTTCTGCTGGCCTCGGGACTACCCCTGATTAAGTCGCCAAAATGGTGGATTAGAGTATTTGATTTTCCGAAGGTTCAAATTGCTATTTTTACCATTGTAGCGTTGATTCTGGCATATATCTATTTAGAATCCACCTCCGAATTCAAGATACCACTACTACTACTTCTGGCAATTTCCCTGGTGTATCAAGTACGATTCGTCATAGTATATACACCCCTCTACAGAACTCAGGCAAAGGATAGCAACAAGTCGGGTAAAGGAAACAACTTTACACTGATGGTTGCAAATGTACGTATGGAAAATGACGATAAAGAGAGTTTTATCGCACGCGTAGAAAAATATACTCCTGATGTTTTATTAATTAACGAACCGGATGCACGATGGGCTGCCGCTATAAGCAAACTTGACGATCATTTTCCGTATTCCATAAAATATCCGCTGGAAAATACCTATGGAATGATATTACTATCAAAGCTTCCTCTGACTGACAGTGCTGTGGATTTTTTGGTAAAAGAGGATATACCGTCCATGTTTACAAAGATTACTCTTCCATCAGGAAGCATAATTGATTTTTATGGAGTTCACCCGGAGCCACCAAAGCCGGGTTCCGATAGCTATGAAAGGGATACAGAGTTGCTTATTATCGGCAAAAAAATCAAAGAAAAAAATAATCCAACCATAATAGCAGGCGATCTAAATGATGTAGGATGGTCGGTTACTTCAAAACTTTTCAGGAAGTACAGTGAACTGGTGGACCCTCGTGAAGGGAGGGGCTTATACACTACCTATAAT
>JBGTMS010000116.1:0-24137 GCA_041743425.1 Zeaxanthinibacter sp.
TAATGCAATCCACGCAACACCCCTTTTTTGGATACTGAGTGGTTGTCTTGTACAAAATGAACAATTTGTCCAACAGCATTCTCAAGCTCCGTCTTATTGTAGGATTCGAAAAAGAATCCCCTGTGATCCCGGTAAAGTTCAGGTTCAATTAAAAAACTATCTCTTATGTGTAATGGTGTAAATGTCACAGTTAGTGCAGATTTATCATCTCCTACAAGCGCATTAAATAATCGCCATAACCGCTTTTCAACAGGGGTTGCGCCAGTTGATGCAATTGGGCTTTGGAAATATACCCTTGGGTATATGCCACTTCTTCAATAGCACCGATCTTAAGGCCCTGACGTTCCTCTATAACTTCAACAAACTGCGCAGCCTGCATAAGCGAACTGAAGGTTCCGGTATCCAGCCATGCCGTACCTCTGTCCATAATACTCACCTTTAATTTACCCATTTCAAGGTAGGCCCGGTTAATATCTGTAATTTCCAATTCTCCCCGGCTACTCGGCATGATCTTCTTAGCAATTGACACAACTTCATTATCATAAAAATATATTCCTGGTACTGCATAATTCGATCCGGGTCGGGCTGGTTTCTCTTCAATGGAGATCACGTTGCCCGCGGTATCAAAGGAAACAACCCCGTATCGCTCCGGATCCTGTACATGATACCCATAAATAATTCCTCCTTGCGGATCATTATTTTGTTGCAATAATGCATGCAGGCCAGAACCGTAAAAAATATTGTCCCCCAGAATCAGAGCCACCTTATCCTCGCCGATAAAGTTCGCACCTATAATAAAAGCGTCCGCCAGGCCTCTGGGAACTTCCTGAACGGCGTAATCAAAAGTGCATCCCAATTGGGATCCGTCACGAAGCAAGTGTTTAAACAGGGGGGCATCGCCTGGGGTGGTTATAATAAGGATATTCCTGATTCCAGCTGACATCAGAGTAGCGAGGGGGTAATAGATCATGGGTTTATCATATACCGGCATTAGCTGCTTGCTCACCGCCAGGGTCAGGGGATGCAACCTGGTGCCGGAACCTCCAGCTAAAATAATTCCCTTCATTTTAAACTTTTTGGTATTTATCTATATACCATTCAATTGTTAGTTCCAATCCTTGCTGCAGTGAAACCTCTGGTTTCCAACCCAGGTTCGCTGTGATTTTGGCACTGTCAATGGCATAACGGTAATCATGGCCCGGCCTGTCCTGAACAAATTCAATTTGCCCGGCAGAACTGCCGGGCGGTCTCCCGGTTTTCCTGTCGATAATCCCGCAAATGGTATTTGCTATTGTCAGATTACTCATTTCGTCTTCTCCTCCTATAGCATAGGTTTCACCATCCTTGCCATTGGAAAATACCAGTTCAAGAGCTTTACAATGGTCGCCGACATAAAGCCAGTCCCTGACATTGGTCCCATTCCCGTAGATTGGTATTGCCTCTCCTGCAAGAGCCTTTCTTATAATTGTGGGGATCAATTTTTCATCATGCTGTCCCGGACCGTAATTATTGGAGCAATTACTGGTAACTACATTGAGGTCGTAAGTCTTCCCGTAGCTTCTCACAAGGAAATCGGCAGAGGCCTTGGAGGCGCTGTACGGACTGTTGGGCGCATAAGGAGTGGCTTCTGAGAAATATCCTTCAGCCCCAAGGCTCCCATATACTTCGTCGGTTGAAATATGATGAAACCTGTTGAAAGTCCTGGACTCCTGGCTTTGAGTCCATTTCTCTCTGGCTGTTTCCAACAATACAAAGGTACCTATAATATTAGTTTCGATAAAAGTGGCAGGGGAATCAATGGAATTATCGACATGAGATTCTGCTGCAAAATGAATAACGTTGTTTACTTCGTGTGTTTCAAAAATATCAGCAACAAGTTTTCTGTCGCAGATATCTCCCTGAATAAAAGTGTACCTTGAGTTCCCCGAAACCGATTCAAGGTTCTTTAGATCGCCGGCATAAGTCAGTTTGTCAAGATTGACAATCTGCGCATCTTTCATGGACTCCAGGATGGTTGGTATGAAATTACTGCCTATAAATCCTGCCCCCCCTGTAATCAATATGTGCTTTGGCGCTTTCAATATATTAATCCACTTCTAGTTCTAATGCCCTACGATTCAAATATTTGATAAAATCGATAAGTAAAAAAATCAGAATGAGTACAAGCGGCACCATAAGCAGAGCATTGTTAAAAAAGCTGCTCTGAACTTCCTGTGGACTTCCGAAATTGATAATTCGGATCGCTTCCTTCTGACCTTGAATTTCGATCCTTTTCCTTTCAGTATCCCTGATGAGGCCATTCTTTAGAGTAAGCAGGCCCGGCAGGTCCATTTGTTCTTCCTTGTCAAGCACGATGGTGCCGGTAGCGGCATTCCTGCCACTGTTCATTTTTTGGGAGTAGTTAGCCACAAGGGTGTCGATCTGTCCGACCAGCACTTTGTTTTGATCGATGCGCTCCAGGGCGTTCTGTGTATTTATCTGCACCATCTCATTGAAATATGCATTGGAATTTATGTAGTTCATAATCTTCCTTGAGAGGACGGCTCCTGTGGCAGCGCTTTTATAATAGAAGGTAATGCGATGTACCAATGTGCTCTTATTCAATATCTCGGTGCGCACCACGTCGGTTACCAGGTCATCATTCTGAAATTTTTCAAGAAGTTCAAGGTACTTAAGATCTTCTTCCATATTCCCCTGCTTATTCTTTTCTCCGAGGGGTTCTATATAAATTTCAAAATTATCAAGCTCTGCCACATCAATTCCGATTTTACTAAAAAATGCTGTGTCTTTGGCTTTAAAATTGGACTGGAGCTCATCGACAACATCATACAGGTAATTCTTGCTTTCGAGGTTAGGTTTAACAATAACCTCGGTTTTCTGTTTCCGTGAGACAATTTTATTCAGGGCAAAACCAATCAGAATCCCTACAACAAAAAGAATAGCAAGCTTGATAAAATTACGGCGCAGGTAAATGAATACTCTTAAAAAGCCGATAAAGAGGGATTGGAAACCTCTTCCTATCATTCGAAACAACTGTCCCAGATCGATATCCCCATCAGGGGTCGGATTGGTCTTTGAGTTTTGATTGTCCATTAGTTGGTGTTGAATATTTGTTTAAGTATTTTATCGGTGATGAGATATGTCGGTTTTACACCCGTGGTGCCTAATCCCCCCGAAGCCAGCGTACTTCCTGTCTCCAATGGATTGTCCGAGGCATAGTAGGCATATCTTATTTTTACATCTTCCCGAATACTCTTACGGATCTTTGAGGCAGACTGAATGGCCTTTTGATAGTGTACACCCTCCATTTCCAGACCAATAACCCCCCAGGTTGACTCCTGGAAAAATTTAAGGATTTCCCTGTTTTGAAGGGAAGTACCAAGAACAGTGACCATGGTTCCCTCCAGCACTTTTAACCCGTACCCTGCAAAATCTTCTCCCCGAAGTTCATTTTTAAACGGGTAATTATCCGCCGTGCCTTCAAAAATATGAGCCGATGGTATCATCAGATCCCCTTTGCCGCCCTTTAAAATTCCAGCCTTACCCATAATGGAAATGGAAGCTACATTGAGGAATGCAGGAGGCCTTTTTCTTACTTTATAGGGCTTCAGAAGCTCGTCGATGGTCTCATAGGCCTGTTCCCCAAAAGCATAATCCATTACAAATATAACTGGTTTTTCATCATCCTGTATTCCTTCGGGAAGTTCATAACCACAGGCCTTTCGGTCCATCTTGGCCATGTCAAGTATCTGCACATCAATATTTGTTCCGGACAAATCATTTATTTCATGCATTCCGTTCTTACGGGCTACTGCCAGTACTTTATTTCTGAGCAGTACGTTTCGGGGGGAACTCAGCGCCTCATAGATTTTGAGGTCGTCCTTTCCCGGAAGTTCCCCTTTAAGTGCATTTCCGGCAAATAGTGAATTTACCACACTGTGCATATTGGCACTGATGATGTGAACAGGTCTTTGTGTGAGCCCGTTATCGTATAAATATTTTTTAATGGAAGTGGCCCATCGTTCCCCGTGTATATGATGCCCAAGCCTTTCCCTCAACAAGGTACTGAAAGTAATGGTGCGTTTATCGCCACCAACCTCCTCTTCTATGGCGAGCTTTCCCAGCCAGTAGATGATCTTAAGAAACCGGTCAGGTTGCTTCTTGGTGGCAAGTTTTGTATAAACCTCAAGAATTTCAGTAAATGATCTACCTAGAATGGTGGCCACATGGATGATGGCAACCTCCCTGTCTGCCTGAGACAGTTTCGCCTTTTTTACTGCTTGCTCCAGTTTTGTCCAATCCCTGATGGTCTTATCTGTTTCTTCGATAAGGACCTTATTACAGATCTTTTGAGATTCAATGAACAAAAAAGTAAGGTGCGTGAGAATATCATAGATGTCCGACCGGCCGCGCGTAATTTCGATATTCATCTGTTCGCTGTCTATCCGGTAACAATTCCTTCTTCTTTTGGGAGGTATTATAGGTTTAAAATGAGAAGTGGTATACCCCTCGTCGGAAGTCAGATTAATAAATCTGCACTCCTCTATTCCTTCCGGCAATCGCTCCAAAACATAAATCAATCCATTAAGTTCTGCCTTTTCTTCTGCTACTGAACCGTAAATTTCAGGTTGTAATTGCAATAAGGCATTGCGAAGGGTTTCACCGGAAATGCCCAAAGGCTTGTAAAATCCGCGATTGAATAAGTGGCGCATTGTAATATATAGCCTTTCAATGGCATTCGTTGAATCCTGTGCCCTGGTGGTATTTTTTACGCCTTTCATAAACAGCCGTAAAATTACATTATAAATTGCATGAATTTACCCTCCTCGTTATTTTAGTAATAGGATTTGGGCCCTTGTTTCGACCGCTTTCAGGTATACTAACTTGCATGCTTATTCGTTCATAGTAGCAGAGAATGTATCTATGACCTATGCCATTCATCCTTTTTACCGCCGGGTGGTAAGCTCATAATATTCATAACAGGAAGTGCATGAAAACGACAAACCTTCAGATAGGTTATACTAACCTTTATATTGGCCTGCTGAGTTTGGCGACTCTTGCACTTTATGGCAGCAGTAAGGAAATCCTCATAGGTTTTGAAATGGCCACGGAAAGGGTCACACCCAATGTGGGTCCAACGTTGCATCAACGTCCGGGATGCCTGCATATAACTGATGAAAAAAGCATAGTGGTTCTTAACAGCCATGGTTTTAATGCCCAAAAACCCAGTAATTTTTCACTTGGCGGCATAGATGAGACTGTTTCTCGCGGATTGACGATCATCCATTTCAACTTTTCCGACGCCTATGAATTCAGGACGTTTGACACCTATTCCAGTGAGGAGGAGGCAGCCCAATTCATGGAAACTCTTGAAAAATTCCGCAAAAGCTCTGCCTTATATGCGATTCTTGCACATGACTCCGCATCAAAAGAACTACTCCCTTATGCGGCAAGACTGCGGGAGCTCGGTTTTGAGATGCTCAGTAAACTCGAAAGCAGACAGGCGTATATAATGCACAATCTGCTGGGAAAAGTCCAGGAAAAAATGGACGCTCTATCCCTCTCGGAAAGCGTGATTATTCCCGCCTCCGTAAAACATACAGAGGTTTATTTTCCAAAGGTCACCTGGAATTTTGAACCCAATATTGACAGGTATATCGCCCATGGCGGGGGTGAAGTAAATGGAATTTCATCCACCAATTCCCTCGAGGCATTAAACGAAAGCTATAATAAAGGCTTTCGGCTTTTTGAACTGGATATTATCGAGACAAGTGACGGCCACTATGTAGCCTCTCATGACTGGAAAATGTGGTCACGATTTACGAATTATCAGGGAGAGCTTCCCGTAAGCCTTGCCAGGTTCACCGATTCAAGGATATATGATAAATACACACCTCTTACCATGGAGGCAATCAATGCCTGGTTTGCTGAGCACCGCGATGCCACGCTCATCACCGACAAGGTGAATGACCCGGTCAGATTTGGAAATCAATTTATTGACAGATCCAGACTTATTATGGAACTGTTCAGTTTCATGGCAATAGAAGAAGCCGGGAACCACAACATTCGCGCTATGATTTCACAGGAGCCACTGGAGGCCATTGCAGGTGAGAAGCTCTCTTATCTTAATGCCAACGGCATCAAATATGTGGCCTTGTCCCGGCGAATGGTCGCCGGCAGAAAAGCATTATTGGAGCAACTACGTGATAATGGGATTAGGGTATATGTTTACAATGTCGGATTTGATCCAGGTAAAGACGAATCCTATGTACAGGAGAATGAAATAGGTCTGGTTTATGGAATGTATGCCGATAAATGGATATTCGACTCCCAGAAATCTAACCGGAACCCGGATATCTCCGACCTTCAGACTCCCGGAAAATTGTAATAACATGAATCGTCCGTTGAACGGGCGTGAGTAAATTCAAGACACTGTATAGCTCGTTAGTTCCTCCGCCATCTGCCGGTCATTTGATAATCTTTTTATTTTGTTCTGTCCTCCCAGTTTTCCTATATGCTTCATATAATCGCGGAATCCGTTTTCCCTGATACATCTGACCTTAAGCAGCTGTAGAACTTTTCCCTGGATAAGATCGTAATAATAGGTGTTTTGTTCCTGTAGCGCATCGTCAAGTTCCCGGATAAAGCGGGGCATGTCCGATGGCTGCTTTTCAAACTCTATGAACCACTCATGATAAGGCAGACCTTGGCCCTCAGGGTTGATCTGAGGCGCGACTGTAAATTCATTTACCCGGGCATCCGAAGCTGCGATGGCCTTACTCAGGGCTTCTTCCACTTCCTTGGCAATAACATGCTCGCCAAAGGCGGAGATAAAATGCTGGAGCCTGCCGGTAACAACAATCCTAAATGGGTTCAAAGAAATAAACTGAATGGTATCTCCTAAATTGTAGGCCCACAAACCGGCATTGGTGGAGATAATCATCACATAATTCACCCCCAGAATTACCTGGCGCAGGGTGAGCCTTTTGGCTTCCGGATCAGAAAAGTTAGCGACGGGAATGAATTCGTAAAAAATCCCTGAATTAAGTAAAAGCAACATGCCTTCCTTCTCACTGGCGTCCTGATATGCAAAGAACCCCTCACTGGCGGGGAATAATTCAATACTGTCCACTTTGCGCCCGATCAGCCGTTCAAACCTGGCCCGGTAGGGTTCATAATTGACGCCGCCATAGATAAAAACTTGAAAATTCGGAAAAAGTTCCCCGACGGTTGTTCCGCTTCGCTCCGTCAATTTCTCAAAATACATCTGTACCCAGGAAGGGATACCTGCAATGAGGGTCATATCTTCATTAACTGTTTCCTCCACAATGGCTGCAACCTTGGTTTCCCAGTCGGCGATACGGTTTGTTTCCCAACACGGTAAGCGGTTCTTTTGGAGATAAGAGGGAACATAATGAGCAGATATTCCGGATAATCTTCCCAGTTTTATACCATTTTGTTCCTTCAGGTCGGGACTTCCCTGAAGAAAAATCCAACGGCCATCCACGAAATCCGCCTTTCCGCTTCTATGGATATAATGGAGGATAGCATCCCTGGAGGCTGCAATTTGATATCCAATGGAGGCCTTGGTTATAGGAATGTATTTGGTGCCGGAGGTTGTTCCCGATGTTTTGGCAAAATAGAGGGGCTTCCCCGGCCACAGGATGTCATTATCCCCCGATACTACCTTGTCCACATAGCCTTTCAAATCCTCATAATCACGGATCGGGACCCTTTTCACATAGTCGGCATGGTTACTAATACCCTTAAAATCATGGTCTTTTCCAAATAAGGTCGCTTTTCCTTGAGCTATGAGGTGATTGAAAACCCTGTCCTGAACCAGGAAGGGACTTCGAGACCACTTTTTGGTTCTGCTTACAACTTTTCCGGCAAAGATTCTTGCAGCTATTGCTTTAAGGGACATGCAGCCTATTTAAAATCGATATAATCTAATGGATTTACAGGGATTCCATTGGTCCAGAGCTCAAAGTGGAGATGTGGTCCGGTGGTAAATTCTCCTGTATTCCCTACAGAGGCAATCACCTCTCCCGCCCGAACAATATCTCCCTGAGATTTATTTAAAGAGCCATTATGCTTATAAACAGAAAGCAGGCTGTTCTTGTGTTCCAGCAGGATCACATACCCTGTGTCCGCTGTCCATTCTGCAAAAACAACCGTGCCGCCGGCCACCGCCTTAATAGGGGTATCAAAGGGCGCCACAACGTCCACCGCGTAGTGCTTAATTTCAGCATCGTACTCCTGCGATAGCGTGCCATTCAGCGGTGAGAATAAAATCGGGCTGTTTCCCTCCCTTTTCTTTTCGAATAAGTTGTATTTATCTTCGAGAGCAACAGCAGCCCTCAGTAAGGAATCTTCCCTTATGGGGTTCAGATCAATAGTAGAAGGATCAATTCTGAATTGTTCAAAAAGCGAGTCCCGATTGATCTCATTATTCTCAATATCCCCGCGCAGAACACTACGGATGTTTTCAAGATACTTATTGGTATAATTTAAGACGGTTATCAGTGAATCTGTTTTGTAAGTCAGCTCAGTGGCCTGTTTTTTCAATTGGGTAGAAGAATAACCAGGAATATATTCCCTAAGGGGAGTAAACGCGATCAGAAGGGTGGTAAAGCCGATCAGTCCAATAATAAGCAGAGATCCTGTAACAAATACATTCAGTCTGCTTAATTTAAAGGATATTTTTTCTTCGAAGGTGCTTTCGTTAAGGATAACCAACCGGTACTTGTGCAGCAGCTTTCTCCTGATTTCCTTACCCTTTTTTACTTTTTTTACCATAAAGGACAAAGATAATGTTCGTATCCGATAATGAAATAGTTCCTGTCTGAATTTCCGGAAGCGTTTCGGGTATGTGTTTGCTCAATTCCCTTCAAGGTCACAAAGTAGCGTTAAATTACATCTTGTGTGAAGTATTATCAACAAGCTATTTACTTTTTTAGTACCTTTGTTATCCATCTAAATGTAATAATTATGGTATCACTATTTACCTTCCTTGCTATCGGCCCGTGGCAAATTGCCATTGTGGTCCTTGTAGTTCTTCTTTTATTTGGCGGGAAAAAAATTCCGGAATTGATGAGAGGACTCGGTAGTGGAATAAAAGAATTTAAGGACGCCTCAAAGGAGGACGACAAAATAGAAGAAAAAAAGGAACAATAAACGGCATTTATAATTATAAAAAAGAGCACCTTTCGGTGCTCTTTTTTTTTCATTCCTGTCCTGATATATTGCCATTTTGCTGTAAATACTCTTCGGTATGTACAGATATTTCCCTCCCCGGATTACGCTTCTTGAGATATCACGATGACAGGGCTCGAACCCTTATCTTACGGTTGTTTATCCTTGACTATCTATCCTGATTAGCTGCTCTTCGGGCGCTGAATAATCCAGGGAGTAAATTGAAATGTCTCAATTTGTGCCATTTACTACATTTTTGACTTGTTTGACAACAAAAAAGTAAGCTCCTTCAGTGTTTGCAATACATTTGGTCGATGTTGTTTATTTTACAGCGAAGGCTTCCATGAAAAAAATAGGTTTTGCTTTTATATTAATGCTCTCCTTTTGTCTTTACGGTCAGGGGATTAGTGATGTGAGTCAGGTTCCGGAGGAAGATACCTATGCGGCTGTTTTTGAAGAGGGAGATGAGGATGCATCTCCGGTCGATATTAGCCTGGATGATTCCAGGAATGAGTTTATAAAAGCGACCAGTTACCTAAATATTCCAACAAGTCGTGTAAGTGGACTTGCTGGTGTTTCAAATGGCTATTATCTGATAGCGGGGGTTTACAGCGAGCAAAAATATGCGGAGCGCCATGTTCAGAAAATTAACAAAAAGGGCCACACTGCCAAATTCTTTTTAAATCCGGACAGTTCCCTGCTCTACGTATACCTAGAACACCACCTCAACAGTCTTGAGGCTGTAGATGCGACAAGCTTGATCAAAAGCAGCAGGCTGGTTAATGATGCGTGGATTTTGGAGGTGGTGAACAGCGGGGACAAAAAGGTTCCCCCCGTATCCTCCTCGGTGGTTTTCGAATCTGAGCCTGACAATACGGTTCTACCCGAAGTCTCATTGGCTTCCGATTCCGTTGAGGCAGGTTCAAAGGCTGATCCTGTCAGCCTTAAACTCATTCAGAAGGCAGATCTCTATTATGACAAATTATGGTATGCAGAGGCCGCTGAACTCTATGATCTTGCGCTGGCCCGTGGCCCGGATTCGCATTCGTACCAGGTCCTTCGAAGGGCTGGAGAATCACACTATTATAACACTAACATGGAACCTTCTTATAAGTGGTATGACATCATTTTTGACCGGTACAGGAACGAAATGACTCCGGAGGATCTGTTCAGGTATGCGAACACGGCCAAAGGGACGGGAAAATATGCAAAGGCCAAGCGTCTGATGCGAATCTACGATAAGGAGCAAGAGAATTACGTACTTAACATACAAGTGGATAATGCAGATGCAAGAGAGTTGGTGCTGGATGGTTTACGCAATTCCGAGGCCAGTTATGACATTCAAAATCTCCCGATCAATTCAGAGTTCTCTGATTTCGCTCCCATGTTCTATGAAGAAGATAAGGTGGTATTCTCATCTGCAATGGACAGCTCATTTTTTCATACCAGAAGGTATAAATGGAACAATCAGCCTTTCCTCGACTTGTATGTGGCCAAGGTAGATTCTGCTTCAGACGACCTTCGGCCCGCTAAAAAATTCTCCAAAAAAATTAACACCCGGTATCA
Source organism: Zeaxanthinibacter sp. (assembly GCA_041743425.1). Classification (GTDB taxonomy): domain Bacteria; phylum Bacteroidota; class Bacteroidia; order Flavobacteriales; family Flavobacteriaceae; genus JTS-RE37. Next base: position 10,762 of record JBGTMS010000116.1, read on the forward strand.
TGAAGCTTCGGTAACTTTTTCACCGGATGGAAAAACCATGTATTTCACCAGAAATAATTATGGGAAGAAATTGAAGCGTGATGCCAAGGGCACCAACCATCTGAAAATCTACATGTCCCGTCTTGAAGGAAGTGAATGGACGGAAGCGATTGAGTTAACTTTTAACAATGACAACTATTCAACCGGCCACCCCGCCCTAAGCCCTGATGGGAAACAACTTTACTTTATCTCAGATATGCCCGGCAGTATAGGAAATACTGATATTTTCGTGGTTGATGTGTTGGGAGAAAATCAATTCTCAGAACCCAGAAACCTCGGACCGGAAATCAATACAGAACGCAGGGAAATGTTTCCGTATATCAATGAAACCACGCTTTACTTTGCCTCGGAAGGACATACGGGCTTGGGTGGACTTGATGTCTATCAAGTGCCATTTGAAGGAGATCAGGGCTTTTTGGAAGTGCGGAATTTGGGACAGCCCATAAACAGTAACCTTGATGACTTTTCCTTTATCATGAATGAGGCCACTCAAAAGGGCTATTTCGCATCCAACCGTCAGGGCGGAAAAGGAGACGATGATATATATTCCTTCAAACGCATTGCAAAGGAACCTATAATTGAAAATGCCATTACCGGTACAGTCAGTGATCCGATAACCGGTGAAACTCTGGCCGAGGCTCTGGTGGCCTTGCATAGTGAAGACGGAACCGAGCTGAAGGAAGTGACCACAGGAACAGATGGACGGTTTGTATTTGAGGATCTGGACAGCAATACGAAATATCTGCTGAAAACCGAGAAAACTACCTATTTCAATTTCGAAACGCCTATTTCGACCAAACATAATGAAACCATAGTTTCAGATATATCCCTGAAAAAACTTAAAGAACTAATAGCCACAGAGGACGGGGTGATGAAATTGAAAACGGATATCATCTATTTCGACTTCGACAGATCCTATATCAGAAAAGATGCTGCCTCGGAGCTCAACAAACTGGTTGAAGTGATGAATGAATACAAGGATATGATCATCCGTGTAGAATCTCATACAGATTCCCGTGGAAATGCCGCCTACAATAAATACCTTTCAAACCAAAGAGCTATATCAACCAGAGATTATCTGATCTCTCAGGGGATTGATCCGTCCAGAATACAAAGTGCTATCGGATATGGGGAAGAACAATTGCTAAATGAATGTAATGGCAATGTCAGGTGTTCGGCAGATAAGCATCAGCTCAACAGACGCTCAGAATTCATCATCGTGAAAATGTAATAAAACACCTTTTGGTATAAAATATTGCCTCACTTTATATACCTTTTAGGACTGTCTGCTTGTTCTTCGATCAGTATCAACCACAATTCATTTCCCAGTATGCCTCCTTATGCAGAGTTCCTTATGGCTCGCCGTTCTACAGGATGCAAGTAATAACGAATATGACAGGGACTTTACGGACCTCTCAACACAACAATAAAAATCAGTCCTATTGAGCCAATCAATAATGCGGCATCCTGAGTCATCTATTGTTTTTAGAAGCAGGAAGTTCGGGGAAAGACATCGGAAATGTTAAAAATTCCAGTTTAAGAGTATGTTTTATCCCGGCTTATCCTCCATTTTGTATGATCTTCTGCAATAATGGCTTCTGACTAAAGTTGAGTACAAAATTATTGCAGGGGGAACTTATCCGCCAATTCCGGCATCACAAATGGTATTAGTTAATAAACATTTCAACAAGGTTTTTCTGCCCGTCGATTTTCGAATAAAACACACACAGGGAAAAGGCATTTTGAGATCTATCACTCAGACAATAACAACAAAGGAGTGGACAATCCTGAACATATATTAATTATAGAAAATGACCTTAATCTACTAAAGCCTATAATATTGCTTATTCAAATTTGATCAGCAACGATCATCAATTAATTCCTTTTCCAATTTTAAATGGTCCTAAATCATACAAGATGGAAGGGTAAAAGTGAAGGGAACTAAAGCATGAAATGCGACGAAACGCTATACAGATTGGAACACCCTGCCAGGCATCAACAAAAACATTTGATCCATTCCAGGCTATATCGTAGGGATTATTAAGATATGTAAGACTATTCCTTGGACAAACTTTATAATCGAGCCGGTAGGAGGAGAGAAAAATCAAAAGTTTTCTTTACTTAAAACGTGCCGTTTTAAGTATGGCTTCGAGTTCAAACATATAATCCCGCTTATTTGTTGCTGGCGCGAATGTAAAGCCTTCGATGATCAGTTTGCGATTGTTTTTGCTATCGTCTATTACATACGTGAGAAAGGGTCCGGCCATAGGATAGTTTTGCATCTCCCAAATCCCCCTGAATTCCGATGCCTTGTGTCCCCCAATTTTTGCGGGAAAAACGTAGGGTGCAAAGGCCTTTTCCGTCGCCATATAAGTTACTTTATTTGGAATATCAGGACCGGGAACATATTTCTTGCCTATCGAATCCCGCATCACCACAAAATCCCTGACAAATGTGGAATCATTGGACAAACTATTGGAGGGGAGGGCATAAACAATAATATTCAAAGTACCCTTAGGAATTTCACGGTCAATCCAGACAAAATTATCCTCCTGTTTTCCCACCTTATATAGCGACGGCAGGTGCATACCTATTCCGAACTTTTCCTCAAGGATCTTTTCCTTGCTGAGAGAGCGTAACAATCTTTGCTGTGTTTCTTTGAGTTCCATCTGCTCAATCTCTGCAATCATCTCTGAGGCATGCTCTTCCAGATTGGCAATAATTTCCGCCGGAGAGCTGCCTTTTATGACGGCTACCTTTTGAGGACTGGCATAGAGATCGGTTTTTACGTGTCCTACGTTGACGGTATCAATGCTGACAAACAGTACAGATCGTCTGTAGCGGGTAGTGCCTGTAAATACCTTTTGAGGCATCTGCTCAAGGGTGAATTTTGCTTCATCCCACGTAAGTCCGACGATCGGTGAGGCAAAAAATTCTCTTACCTTATCCCCGACCTCTCCCTCCCAAAGGTCTTTTTCCATGACTACGGCAAGGGTGTTCATTGCTCCTACAGAAGGGGGTACGTATGTTTTTTGATCAGAATCTCCGCAGGCGCATATAAGAAAAAATATGAATGTTGCTAGTGTCCCGGTATTTTTCATGAAGGCTTTTGTTTTACGATGAACAATTGCACAATTTAATCTTTGTGCCTGGTTGTAAATTGTTCCCGCTAATACCGTTCCATTCTCGTAAATTCTCTATGGTAATTCCCGGATATTTTCTGGAAATGGTCCAAAGGGAATCCCCCTCCTGTACTGTATGTATTTTAGAAGCATCTGAGAAGTCCCTGTTGGCATCGGCCTGGGTCGTATTATTGCCGTTGGCGGCTAGTGGTGTTACTGGTTTGCCGGGAAAAATAGTCAGCCGCTGACCCACCCTCAGGTTGTTGCTTCTAAGGCCGTTCCATTCTTTTAGCTGACTTACCCCAACGCCATATCTGTTGGCGATCCTTCCGAGATAATCTCCGCTCCGCACCTTATAACGGATCCTGTCCTGCTCTTTTACCAATTGGGGGAGCGGGGCCTCCATGCTGCTCAATTCCTTTTGAACATGGGTATAAATGGCCTCCTCATTGGCTACAAATTTTCCTATGGCATATTGGGGCAATCGTAGGGTATAGGTCTTTCCATCCACTTTAGGTATGACATTGAGCTTGTAGGATGGGTTGAGGATGATCAGTTCTTCCTGACTAACACCCACCAATTCTGAAATTTGTTCAAAAGTGATCATTTGCCGGATCTGAACCGTATCCGTTTCAAAATAAGGACGATCTGCCTTTTTCCGTTGAAGTCCGTGTTCCTCAGCATATTCAAACAAGTACATGGTGGCAATCAGGGCGGGGACATAGCCCGCAGTTTCTCTTGGCAGGTTGTGCCGGATATTCCAGTAGTTGGTATAACCCCCGGATCTTCTGATGGCCTTATTCACATTTCCCGGTCCTGAATTGTATGCGGCAAGGGCCAAATCCCAGTCACCAAAAATGTCATGGAGTTTGGAGAGGTACTCACAGGCCGCCTTTGTGGACTTGATCGGATCAATCCGCTCATCCACATAACTATTGACATTAAGGTCATACATTTTACCCGTACCGTACATGAATTGCCAGAGGCCTGTTGCGCCCACCCTGGATTTGGCCCTGGGATTAAGCGCCGATTCAACGATGGCCAGATATTTAATCTCAAGAGGGATGTTGTAATTGTCCAGCTCCTGTTCAAAGAGAGGAAAATAGAACTGGCTGACGGTAAGCATTCGCTCCATCATGTCTTTTTTGCGGATGAGGAAAGACCGGATGACGTTTTCAAGGGAAGGGTTGTAGGTGATATTAAGTGGAGATTTCTGGTTCATCTTTTCCAGGCGCTGTTTCAAAATCTCAGTATCCAAATCCACTTGCCCCACTGCAGTCGTATCCGGGTAGGTGACCGCTTGGTACATTTCATCCGATAATGCAGCACTCTCCCGAAGTTCTTTCATCCAAAGACTGTCGTAAACAACGGCCTTAGCAAAATCGGCCAGGCTGTAGCCGGAAACTTTGTTCCCCAGGCCTGTTTGTTGGTCTTTTAAGCCCGCGGTGGTATCCATCTGTTCCATCTGCTCGAGGCCCTTCAAATCCATTGCCAATGTGTCGGCGGATGTATCGTTCCCCGCCGGAGTTTCCGAAAGAGGGTATTCGCCCTGTTGTTGCCCCAGCATCGGGACAGTAATAAAACAAAATAATGTCGTTAAAAGAAACTGTGCGAATGAACCCATTGATGTAATATTTTTCCCGAAGGACCAACTAAAATCGTCGTTTTTTGTGAAACAATAAAATCAATACCTGCGAATTTGTTAAAGTCGAAAGTGTTCCTTTTATCGATAACGAGTTTAAAGCGCTAATATTGCGGCTATTCCGGGCAGGGTTTTACCCTCAAGGCTTTCCAGCATGGCGCCACCACCTGTAGAGACATAACTTACCTTATCTTCGAAGCCGAATTGCTTCACTGCAGCCACAGAATCGCCCCCGCCCACAAGGCTAAAGGCGCCCTTTTCAGTGGCCTCAGATACCGCATTACCAATGGCGATCGTCCCTTTGGCAAAAGGCTCCATTTCAAACACCCCTACAGGACCGTTCCATAGAATCGTCCTCGATTCAAGGATTACTTCCCGGAAGTGCCTCAGCGTTTCCGGTCCCGCATCAAGTCCCTGCCATCCATCAGGAATCTCATCCACCGGGACAATACGCGTATTCGCGTCCGCATCAAAGTCATCCGCAGCCAGCACATCAACCGGCAGATGTACCTTGACACCTTTTTCAGAGGCCTTTCGCAAAATATCCTTTGCGAGTTCCGTTTTATCAGCCTCACAAATCGAATCACCTACCTGGCCACCTCTGGCCTTTACGAAGGTGTAGGTCATTCCCCCCCCGATGATAAGATGGTCTACCTTATCCAAAATATTTTCAATGATTGTAATTTTAGAAGACACTTTGGCACCGCCAAGGATTGCCGTTACCGGTTTCTCACCGGACTCCATCACTTTTTGAATTGCCTCAATTTCCTGTGCCATAAGATATCCGAAGCCCTTTGCTTCAGGAAACGAATTGGCAATTATAGTTGTGGATGCATGGGCCCGGTGTGCAGTGCCGAAGGCATCATTTATATATATATCACCCAGGGCCGCCAGTTCCTCTGCGAAGGCTTTGTTTCCCTTTTCTTCTTCCCGGTGAAACCTGAGATTTTCCAGTAGTAAAACATCTCCGGGCTTCAGCCCGGCCGCAGCTTTTCTTGCCTTTTCCCCTATGCAATCCTCGGTGAACAACACCGGAACTTCAAGAATCCCGGCTACCTCATCACGGATATGTTTTAGAGAAAGATCAGGCTCGGGCCGTCCTTCAGGTCGTCCGAGATGGCTCATTAAAATTGCGCTTCCTCCATCCGTTATCACTTTCATAATGGTAGCCCTGGCCGCTGTGATCCGATTGTTGTCTGTAACCCTGAAGTTGCTGTCCAGTGGCACGTTAAAATCTACACGTATGAGGGCTTTCTTATTTTTAAAGTTGAAATCGTCCACTGTTTTCATACTGGGATTTTTTTTTGGCTTCGTAAATGTACCAATTAACGGTCTGTTTCCCCAGACTGCGTACATATAAATTTACCCTTAACGCGGGGTAAAAATACTTATATTTGAATCTATGTTATTTGCCGATATTTTAGGTCTCTCCCATATTAAAAATCATCTCAAATCGAGTGCTGATGCAGGCAGAGTTCCTCATGCCCAGCTTTTTGTGGGTCCGGAAGGTTCCGGAACACTTGCGGCCGCAGTAGCCTATTCGCAATACATTTTATGTAGTGGTGATCAGCAGGAAAATCGTCCTAAAAATACCTCTTGCCACTTAAAGTGCGCAAAGCTCTCACATCCGGATCTGCATTTCGCATTTCCCGTAGCAAACACAGATAAAATAAAGAGCCATGCTGTCAGCAATCATTTCATGCAGGAATGGCGTCAATTTATAAAAGAACAACCTTATGGAAATTTATTCGACTGGTACCGCCTTCTTGGCATTGAAAACAAGCAGGGTCAGATCGGAGTAGATGAAGCTTTTGAAGTAGTCAGGAAACTCACACTAAAATCTTATGAGGGTGGCTATAAAATCATGATCATCTGGATGGCGGAAAAAATGAATACAGCCGCCTCGAATAAACTGCTAAAACTCATTGAAGAACCGCCTGACAAGACAGTCTTTGTATTAATAGCCGAAGACGAGGAACTAATTCTTCAAACCATCCGGTCGCGCTGCCAGGTAATTCATTTCCCCCCATTGTCAGAAATAACAATTTCGCAGGCTCTCACCCTCAAAGGATTGCCAGAATCTGAGGCAATGCGGCTTGCCCACGAGGCGAATGGGAATTTTAATAAGGCACTGGATCTTATGCATCAGGATTCCGAAGAACTCGTTTTTGAGAAATGGTTCGTGCAATGGGTGAGAAGCGCTTTCAAAGCCCGTGGTAATAAAGCTGCCGTGCATGAATTGATTTTATGGAGTGAGGCAGTGGCGAAAACAGGTCGGGAAACGCAAAAGAATTTTCTACGCTACTGTCTGGCGGTTATGCGACAGGCGCTGTTAATGAATTATGGCATTGACACCCTTGTTTTCATGAAGATCCATGTGGATGTTTTCAGACTGGAAAAATTTGCGCCTTTTATTCACGAGGGCAATATTGAGGCAATCGTCGAAGAAATTGAGGAAGCTATTTTCCATGTGGAGCGCAATGGCAATTCAAAACTGGTTTTAACAGATTTATCCATTAAACTAGCACGTCTGCTTCATAAGAAAGCCGCTTAAGCAATAATCAAATTCAAAACAATATTAAAGTCTACCATGAATTCCATTTTAACCCATATCACCGAAATCCTGCTGCTACTCTTTTTGATCATCACTTTTCTTCAAAGTGGAATAGATAAGGTATTTGACTGGAATGGCAATCTTATCTGGCTAAAGCAGCATTTTGCGGATACCCCTTTAAAAGACCTGGTACCTGTACTCCTGGGAGTAATCCTTCTGGCGGAGATGGCCTCCGGCACCCTATGCGCTATAGGCATATACCAGCTGCTTATGATGGGAGAGAAAAGCCTCGCACTTTATGGTGCCATATTATCATGCACGACTTTGCTTATGCTACTATTCGGACAGCGCATGGCCAAAGACTATGACGGAGCCAAAACGATCGCAGTGTATTTTATACCAGCGATTTTTCTGGTCTTCCTACTGCAATATTGAATCCCTGATCAATTCCCTCATCCTGGAATTTCTTCTTACAGGAGAATTTATTTTTTATACTTCCCGTTAAGCTCCTTAAGAATTTCGTCGGTCAGGTCGTTACCCTCATTGCCGAATAATACACTTCCGCCATCGCCTCCGCCTAAAATATATGTATATCCATGGGCTTCACCATAGGCCCTGATATGCTTTTTTACTTTAGTGATCAGTGTATCCATTTCTACTTGTCCCTGTGATTGTAATATTTGTTCTTCCTGCTGCAATTGCTGCCCGATCATTTGACCGCGCTGCTGCAGTTGGCCATATTGTTCCTGAGCCTGCTTTTGGGCCATACTTTCAGCCTTTGACTGAAATTGCTGAGCTTCCATCTGAAAGGCCTGAGAAACACTATCCCGTCGTTTATTCAATGCATCGGATTTAACTTTGTATTTCGCTTCGATATCCATCTTTTCCTGATACTTATCCATAAGCATCACATTATCGACAAAACCGATCTTTTGCTGTTGACAAGACATCAGGAGGCAGAGTAAGCCACTGAAAACGAATTTCTTCATGGTAATATTTTTTTTTGGTGGTGCAAAAGTAATAAAGCTTTATTAGAATAGTGTAAAATATCCCTTTTTCCGCTTTACTTAACTTCTGACTGCTTCATCAGATACCTCTAATCTTTTTATCACCAATCCTTAAAATAGAATCACGCTATAATCCCGTAAGGCGTCATCGAGAATATCTATATAATACAGGCATTCCAGGGACGCTTAGCCAAGGCCTCTTTGAGTTGGGGTGACAACACATCTCTTCTGTAGAATTCGTGCGTCAGGAGTCAGCTAAATCCTCCTGAGCAGCCAATACGTATAAAATGGAAGAATACTCTTTAGTTCTCCAGGCGTGGATATTGGATAGAAATCCCATGATAAACGCTCTGATGAAATTGCCATGAGCGCTCTTATATTTTTCACTGAGAAGCGAAATATAATATGAATCGAACGGCATAGATCTTGTGCCGACTACGTAAAAACCTATTTTGTGAAAGAGGCGATGAATCGAGTTCCGCGAAAAATGCGACAGATGCCTAGGCACATCAAAGGCCGCCCAGTACTTCCCATAATGAAGAGCATCGTAACTTTTAAAATTAGGTACAGCAACGAATAGTAAACCCCCCGTTTTCAGCTTAGCTGAAAGTAACCGGATAAATTCATCTGGTCTTGTTATGTGCTCGAGGACGTGCCATAAAGTAATTACATCAAAGGTCTGCCCTGATAAACCATCAAGTTCCTCTTCCAGACGGATCCCTTTATTGTGTGCTTTTTTACGGGCAGAAATATTTGGTTCAATTCCAAAGGCTGTCCATCCATCCTTCAACGCTGTGGACAGAAAATCCCCGGTTCCGGCTCCCACGTCCAGTAGCGATCCCCTGTGGGGTCTAAAACTGTTTATCCAACGCATTTTCTGACGCAGACTCACCTTTTTGATCAGGTGATAAAGTTTATCCTGTAGGGTTGCCTTAGCGTCTGAATGGGAAATATAATCGGGACTGTTATAATAGGCATGCAAAGAATCAGGTGGATTTACAGTCCGGAGCATGTCCAGATCGGAATCATATTCAAGGCTGAATTCCTCCCCCGTTACAGCGAAATCCTTAGTGGTCAGATAAAAGGCCATCGAAGATACGTTAAGCAATTGGGGATATTCATGCTAATAATGATATTTACTGATGGTTGAATAATACCATGTTCCACGTGAAACCTTATCATCGGCCCAGATATACCAGAAGAACACTTATATCACTTGGAGAGACCCCACTTATCCTCGAAGCCTGCGCAATTGTCGCCGGTCGGATGGCTCCTAATTTCTCCCTTGCTTCATATGAAAGTGAAGCGAGATGGCTGTAATCAAAATCATTCGGAATTTTAATACCTTCCAGACGATGCAACTTGTCGGCATTTAATTTTTCTTTCGCAATATAGCCTTCATATTTCACCTGAATTTCAGCTTGCTCGAGTACTTCTTTCCCAAGCGCATTGGCGGTTATGAATTCTGATACGCCACCCAAATTAAGCATATGGTCCATAGTCACCCCGGGCCTTGCAAAAATCCTGACCAACTTATCCGCCTGTTTGACCGGGGCTGAGGCAACTTCTTCCAATACCATATTCGCCTCGACCGGGTTATAACTTGTCTCCCGGAAGAAGTTGATAAACGCGTTTGACTGCCGCTCCTTTTCCTCCATTCGTCTCAGGCGGTCCACACTCGCCAGACCGAGTTGATGGCCCTTCGGAGTTAAGCGCAGATCAGCATTATCCTGTCGAAGCAAAGTTCTGTATTCAGCCCTGCTGGTAAACATACGATAAGGCTCTTCCGTCCCTTTAGTTATCAGATCATCAATTAATACGCCTATATATGCTTCGTCTCTTTTTAATATGAAAGGCTCCTTTTCATTAATTTTCAAATGCGCATTGATCCCAGCCATAAGTCCCTGACAAGCTGCCTCCTCATACCCTGTTGTGCCGTTGATCTGTCCAGCAAAATAGAGATGCTCTACCAATTTCGTCTCCAGCGTATGGGTCAGTTGTGTTGGAGGAAAATAATCATATTCGATGGCATAACCCGGGCGAAAGAACTTTACCCGTTCAAAGCCCCTGACTGAACGCAAGGCCTTAAATTGCACCTCCTCGGGTAATGATGTTGAAAATCCATTCACGTACACCTCCACAGTTTTCCAGCCCTCGGGCTCAACAAACAACTGATGGCTGTCCTTATCTGCAAAGCGATTGATTTTATCCTCTATTGACGGACAGTATCTGGGTCCAATACTTTGAATACGCCCATTGAACATAGGCGACCTGTCAAATCCCTCACGCAACAGCTCGTGCACCCGGGAACTGGTATGGGTCATAAAACAATCCCTCTGGATTGATAAAACAGGCGTATCCAGAAATGAAAACTTCTCAGGATTCACATCCCCGGGCTGGGGTATCATAACCTCATAATTGAGGGACCGGCCATCCACACGGGGTGGAGTTCCCGTTTTCATTCTCCCACTTGAAAAACCCAGTTCGACAAGTTGTTCTGTGATCCCGGTCGCTGCCTTTTCACCGGCTCTACCACCGCCGAACTGCTTTTCGCCTATGTGGATCAAACCATTTAAAAATGTACCGTTGGTCAGAATTACTGCCCGGGCTCTGATCTTCACCCCGAGAGACGTTGTAACTCCGGCGATTCGTCCTTCCTCCACCAAAAGCCCGCCAACCATTTCCTGATAAAAATCTACCCCCTGGGTTTGCTCCAGCATAAGACGCCATTCTTCAGCAAATCGCATGCGGTCATTTTGAGACCTGGGACTCCACATGGCCGGACCCTTCGACTTGTTCAGCATCTTAAATTGAATGGCTGATCTGTCTGTGACGATCCCACTATATCCACCCAAGGCATCAATCTCCCTGACAATCTGCCCTTTTGCAATGCCGCCCATTGCCGGATTACAGGACATTTGCCCAATAGTCTGAAGGTTCATTGTCACAAGTAGTGTGCGGGACCCCATGTTGGCGGCTGCGGCGGCCGCTTCAGCCCCGGCATGTCCGCCTCCGACTACAATTATATCATAAGCGCTGTCAAACATCACCCTTGTTCCACGTGGAACATTTTAATTTTTTCATTCTCTATAAGACGCATGGCGTCCTTATCTGTATCTGTGGTATCATCCTGCCCAGTCATGTGCAGCAATCCATGTACCATCACCCGCTGTAATTCTCCAATAAAAACCTGATCATATGCTGCGGCATTATCCCGGACTCTGTCGACCGAGATAAAAATATCCCCCGCCAACTGTCTATCCACAGATCTATCAAAAGTTAAAATATCAGTAAGTGTATCATGTTTTAGATATTCCAAATTTAACTTGTGTAGATAGGCATCATTACAAAATATATATGTAACCTCCTCTATATCAGCTCCTAAACTCTGCGCCACGCGCTTAAGCCAATGGGTATAACGCAATTCGTCTTGCAGCACGAACTCGGTTTCATACTGATAATCAATCATCGTCCTTAAAATAATCCTTCACCTTATTAAGATAAATGGGCCGCAAAGGTAAGCTTTGTCTATTTAAAATCTCGACATCCTTCCCATCATTCCTCAAAAGTTCCGGCTTTGTTATGATCGGATTTCCAAACTGCCCATCTCCCGTTGTGCTTTCCCGTTCCTGTTTCTCACCCTGTTGCATGGCAGCATTCTCCAGCTTTAACAATTGGTGTTGAATCAGATTCATCCTATTAACTGTGCGCTGTGTCACTCCATTCTCTAATAGTTCATTCTCAAACTCCTCCATCTGACGTATCAAACCCTTGGCAAGATTCTTGTCAGCACTTTTGATCATATTCCCAAGTTGTTCCTCCAACTGATTTCTAATCTTCTGTTGCTCTTTGTAAATCTCATAAAGCTCCTGCAATTCCTTCTCATTTTCCCCCTGACCGTTTCCTGATGACCCATTTCCAGATTCACCTGAGCCCTGACCATTATCTGACCGGCCGTTCTCCCCATTATTACCAGATCCATCCCCTTTCTCACCTTGTTTTCCCTTTCCTTCACCCTCACCCGAACCGTCTTCACCGGTACCCTCTTTTCCGGTAGCCCCGTTTTCCCCCTTCTTACCGGCTGATCCCATCTGACCCATTTTCTCCTGCAATTCTCCCTGACTCTGAATAATATCGGGGAGTTGAAACCCACTCCCGGACCCTGAACCGCTGCCCGCCGCCATACTCGCCTGCATATTGTCTAATGTATTGGCCAGGTAATCGGCTAGATTATTGGAGGCGGTCAGCACATATTGCTGATAGGAAACCCCCTGGTATATCTGATTTTCAGCAATGCTTTCAAGCGACTTGTCAATATTGTAATACACTTCTGTTATCTGCTCATTGACGAATTCGGAAAGTTCCACGCGTCTAAGCGAAAGCGCAAATAGACTATCGTCTACATGTTCGAAAAGGTCCCTTAATTCCTGCTGACGACGTACACTGCCCGAAAAATGTGAAATCTGCGAGTCGGACACCTCCAGTTCATCATATAAGAATTCCTGCTCAAATGAAAAAGTGACAAGGTTGTCCAGGATTTGCCTAAGCATTTCTGCATCCTCCGTAATGGTCGAGCCTCCTCCTCCAGCCGCGCCTGCCATGGTAAGTGACTTACTCATTTCCTGCATCTTCTTGGCAGCTGACTTTTGCTTTTGTTCTGCCTTATTTTCACTGCCCTTTCCGGACTCCGATGACGGTGAACCCTGCGGCCCAACTTTCTTACTCAGCTCTTCCAACGCTTCTTTCTGATCGCTCTTTACCGCCTGCTCTTTAATCGGATTTATCTCAAGATTCATGGGCTTCTTCAGCTTTGCATTGTCCTTTGCAAGCTGTTGTAACTCCTTAGAAATATCCTCAAAATTGCCGTTCAACTGCCGTTGTTCCTTTTGCTGATCCAGCTCTATTTTCTCCGGTAATTCCCCCTGCTTAAGAGCCTCCTTTTCAAGATCCCTCCCCAATTGAGCTGCCTTCTCAGTTACATAATACCTTTTTGTCAATTCCAGCAACTGCTC
>JBGTMS010000117.1:0-9499 GCA_041743425.1 Zeaxanthinibacter sp.
TGCGAACATGATCATTATCTGATATTTTATGGCGATAAGCGGTGGGCTGCCGCCCAATATCCGACCTGTCATCATTCGGGGATCGCTCCGAACATGGGGACAGATTGTCCCGCTTCGACGAGCTCCTGGGCAAAGAGCTAAAAAACGACGTGTCCCATTATGCGGCCACTGCTCGGCACTTTACCAAAGTACCAACTGAGGACACTTAAAATACATTTTACAGGATAAGAAGCTAAAATCAGTCCCATCAATTTAATTAAAACTGTAATTTTATAATTCCCTGATTTCTGTTGTGATAACGTCCCTTTATCGTACCCTAATCTGTAGTGACAGCTGGTATATGCGTAGTTTAATATCTCGTTTTCAATACAATTTTACCTAGGTCTTTTATTTCTTCCTGTGATGTAAAAAGCACAGCCCCTTTTTTAGAAAGGACTTCCCACGCGATATTGCTTGTTATATCGTCAATAGCATTTTCGATAGTTGTATCATCTATCAAACTGAAAGTTCTTTCGTCTTTCATTACTACCGGTTGTGAAAAATCTTGGTGCACGATAAGCAATTCTCCCCGTCCATCAATAGCGGCTTGATAAATCTCTTGCAGATCGGTAAGCACATTTCCTTTAGAAACCGCTTCCTTCATTTCATTTATCGCTTCCGTTCTTGATCGCTTTTGGTCTGCTTTCACCAATTCCCACGATTGTTTTACTATCTGGTGAGTCGCCACATTGTTGTAATCAACGTTATCATATCCTAGATATGCGCCTGGTCTGTCGGCCACTTGTTGCAAACGGCTATAATTATCTTCCGTTGTTATCACTACGCATTTCAGGTCTGTTTCATGATGTACTTTCACCAATGCTTTGTCCACTTTATTCATAAATTCCCGAACAAGGTCGTCTAAATGTTTTGGATCGCTTCCCCTGTCGGAATGGGTATTGTAATGTCTGTTTTCTGAAAAGGGGAAATCATCGTTTTTTATTTCTAGAACGATTGCATCGTTGACCGCTTCATAAAGATGCACGCCACTCTGGGAAAGCAACATCACGAGATAGTGATTGGTACGGGTATAGGTTTTAATAAGGGGACGAACTGCAAATCTGTCCGAGACCTGCACACCTTGATTGTTGGTTTTTAAGGAAGATCTTAAAATTTCATGCGTATCGTTCGAAAGAAAAATATGTAGACTGTTCAAATTATGGCTCACATCGATTTCTTCATTCATTTTTTGGATATGCTGTAGCAGTTTTGCCGTTTCCCTTTTGCCGAATTCATTGATCACCCTTTCTTCTGCTTCCTTCGTCAGGTTTTTGAGTAGTATCACATCTTGTTCGTTATCAGGATGGGTAGTATGCGTGTTCAACGAAATGGTAACACAGGGAGCATTTTTCTCCGTTACAAGTTTTTGCAATTGTTCTTTTAATGCCATAATTATTATTTGTCAAATGTTGTTAATTTTCTATACGCCTGAATTATCGGACTGGTACCCTTAAAATTATAGGGTAATTTTGGCTTCTTGACCGATCATTCGGTATTATACAGACCTAGTATAAAAGCAACCTTTTTCGGACATTTTTAATATGCACAGTTCTATGCGATAATCGATTCCAAAACAATGGCCTTGCCAATGCTGTCATCGTATGCGGGCCGTATTGGATAACGGCGTTACCTCGTCAATAATTCTTTGGACAATACTGCTTTATCAAAATTTGCCAACACTTTGGTCTGGTTTCCAAAAAATCGGCCACCGCCCTCACGTTTGATTTGGACCAGTGTGGTACCATCCTTTTTGTCTTTCGCGGACAATACCACGACCTTGGTCCCCGCCACGCGCTTGTAGTCCGCGATGCCACCTCCCTTTATGATAAAATTGGGCCGTAGGAATCTTATGTGTCTGAACCTGTTATATTCCGGCATTCCAATTTCGAAAACATCCCCGACCGCCACAACGGTCTATAACTTGCCGTCAGTATCCTGAGCGTTCAGTAGTCCTACGGAAAATAATAGGGCAATCTTGTATTTGATCAAAACTGTATATTTAAAGTTTAATGCTCGCTAATTCTTTTACATCTAAGATATTGGAAGGCACCTTCGCACCATTGGTATCCTCATGTGGCGAAACCAGATTCCCGTTATCGGAAATCACCGATGTTACGTGGGAGGCGGAATTGTCTACCCTGTACTCTTTTCTAAAACCAATAAGCTCTATGAAGATGTTCTTGTCCTTATAACCTTGGTCCACGAAATCCTTTATCATCTGTAGCACATCATGGTCGATATAAATGGTGTTCGAGGCATCAACAATAACTTTGCTGTTATCCGGCAAATGGCTCAAGGTCTGTTTGATGGCGGCCTTGTTCAGAAAGGATACCTCTTGTGCCAGCTCCATATAAATGGTCTCTCCCTCATTGTGTCTGTCCTTTTTGAAAAAGTAGGCCAATTTCAGGTTTCCCCTAAGGATGAAGTACACGCTTACCGCCAATCCTATACCTACCCCGATCAGCAGATCGGTCATAACGATGGCGACAATGGTAACCACGAACGGGATAAACTGGAACTTTTTGCTGTTGCGCCACATGTGCACGAATTTAGCGGGGCTCGCCAACTTATAACCGATCACCAATAGAATGGCCGCTAAGGACGCTAAGGGAATCTTGTTCATAAAAATGGGAAGGGCCACTACCGCAAGTAGCAAGAAAACGGCGTGCGAAATGGCAGCTATCTTTGTTTTTCCCCCCGAATCGACGTTCGTCGAGGTCCTAACGATAACCGAGGTCATGGGTATTCCACCGATCATACAGCTGATCATGTTCCCCACACCTTGGGCTTTTAGCTCGGTGTTAGTGTTTGTGTAGCGCTTAAGAGGATCCAATTTATCGGCCGCTTCGATACAGAGTAGAGTCTCAATGCTGGCTACCGCTGCAATGGTAAGTGCTACGATCCAGACCTCCACATTTCCGATCTGGGTAAAGTCCGGAAAGCTGAACTGGCCCCAAAATGCACCGAGAGACTCCGGCACCGGTAGGCTCACCAAATGGTCTTCACTGATCGCCAAAGAGGATTCTGTAAACTTGAACATTTCATTTATACCGATTCCGGCCAACACGGCGACAAGGGCACCGGGAACAGCCTTGATTTTCTTTAAGAACGGGACTTTAGTGAAAGCTATCAGAATAGCGAGGGATGCCAAGACCACTATGACCGCCCCGGGATGGATAAAATTAACGGCATTCGCCAAGGTCGAAAAGATCTGGTGTTCGCCCGCAGGGTTTACAAAGAAGTAATCGCCTTCGTGCATCTCGTCGAACCCGACGGCATGTGGAATCTGGGATAGGATAATGATGATACCTATGCCGGCAAGCATTCCCTCGATAACATTGGAGGGCAGATAGTTCGAGACAATTCCAGCTTTTAAAAAACCCAGAACCAATTGGATGACCCCTGCCAATAGTCCGGCAAGTAAGAAAGCCTCGAAAGAGCCCAGGGTTGCTATTGCCGCCAACACTATGGCCGTCAGGCCCGCAGCGGGACCGGAGACACTTAACTGGGAGTTACTAAGGACGCCAACTACTAGGCCCCCGATAATACCGGAAATAACGCCGGAGAACAAAGGAGCCCCACTAGCAAGTGCGATGCCCAAACAAAGGGGCAGGGCAACCAAGAAGACCACCAAACCGGATTGAATATCCGATTTTAAATATTTTGTCGTGAAATTTTTCATAGTTATTTGATCAAATGATGTACATGCTATAGAACCCGTAGGGCTCAAAAAATAATTAGAGGTTGAGAAGGCTTGAGATAGAAAATCTTGCTTCCTGATGTTCCACCGTTGTTTCCAATGGAATTTCAATAACTTTCTCCATGTTCTTCTTGATAAAACGCGTCGGGTCAAAGCATTTGGAACCATTGTAATTTAAAAACTTCCCTCTTGGAACGATTGCATCCTTGACTCCCAATTGTTCCGAAAAATTTTGGAAGGCAAAGGAGTTGAGCCCGGTAAACAGTTCAAAGCGCAAATCTTCGATGGTATCGCTGTGCTCTCGTACGAACACGTTTTTCGCCTTGGCATATGTTTCCGTGGTCAGCTTGTTGATTTCCCTTATCGCCGAAAAATGGGTAAGCCCCCATCTTGTATCTGGTAATCTTAACCCATAGACAAGAATAATGTCAAGTTTTGTTTTAGGGAAATTTAAAATGGCATACTCTATAAGTTGCAACGATTCGACCGTGAAGTCGGTAGGAATAAGTACTCTTTTCATCTGTTTCTTATTTTCCGACGAAAGTAAGGCCAGACCATTAGAACGGTTTAAGAACGAAATTAGAATAGGATTAGAATTTTGAAAAAGCTTCGGGGAAAGCTGTTTTCCCGATATCGATAAAACTTTAATTTCCTCATCCCAAAGCTATTCGGATGTAGATTTTTTTAATATGAGATATCCCGCTAATGCGGCTAGAACAGATGCTATCAAGACCCCAATTTTCGCCGAGGCAATAAAGTCGGCTTCCCCGACAAAGGCCAGATTTGTTATAAAGATGGACATGGTAAAACCTATGCCGGCCAGAAAGCCCGCCCCGACTATCCCCCAGACCGTAACCCCGTTAGGTAATGTTGAAATGCCTAATCGGGTAGCTATCAATGAAAAAACGGTGATGCCTACACTTTTGCCCAAGACCAAGGCCAATACTATGTTCACTGCTAGGGAAAGATCAATGTCTCCCTTCATATCGAATGCGATTCCCGCATTGGCCAAGGCGAAGAGGGGTATGATCAAAAAAGCGACCCAACCATGGAGGGAATGCTCCAGGTTTTGAAGCGGGGAGATAACCTTGGCCGTCCAGTCCTTGAGGTCGTCCAGTGCGTAGATCTGGTCCTTGGTCAATATAGGTTCATCGACATAGGTTGTAGTATCCAATTGCGACACGATTACTTTGAGCTTATGCGTATTGGACCGTAGAGCCGTTTTTTGCCTTAAGGGTATGGTAAATGCAATTAAAATTCCTGCAACGGTAGGATGTATGCCCGATTTCAGGAACAAGATCCAGATAAACACCCCCACAACCAAAAAGAGGTATTTGTGATACCCGTTCTTCATATTCAACAAAACCAGCAGGGCAAACGGGGCAATGGAGCAGGCGATGAGCATCCAATTGATATCCGAACTATAAAAAATGGCGATTGACAGTACCGCACCTAGATCGTCCGCGATGGCAAGTGCCGTCAAGAATATCATCAGTACGAGCGGAACCCTTTTCCCCAAGGCTTTCAGAACGGCCAGGGAAAAAGCTATATCCGTAGCCATAGGTATGCCCCATCCCTTGGTTGTTTCGGTATCCTGGTTCAACAACAGGAAAAGACCTACGGGTACGACAATGCCCCCAAAGGCCGCGAACAAGGGCAGGGACGCCTTTTTGAAGGAATTCAGTTCGCCTATCAAGACCTCCCTTTTGATTTCAAGGCCGATCAAAAAGAAAAAAATGGACATCAGGCCATCATTGATCCAAAGAAACAAGGTTTTGGAAATCTCAAGGTTGCCTATCCCAACACTTAGTTTATAGTCCCATAGTTGGTGGTAAGCTTCCTCCCATGGGGAATTGGCCCAGATCAATGCGACAACGGTTGCCAAAAGCAACAGAAGTCCCGAAGAACTGTCGGTCTTTATGAACTTTTCAAAAGGAGAAACCAAGTGTTTTTTGATCATTGCTTGTATTTGACCTTAAAGTCTTATATGAAATGGCCCGAAATAATTCGGAAAGGTATAAAAACTATATCGCAAAGGCATCCTTTTCATCACCGTTCAATGTTTGTTGTGCCCTGGTTCGTAGATCAATCGAAGAAACGTACTGAACCTTTCGTTCTCTCGGCTTACTGGTATCCCGGTTACAATACCGATGAGCAAGTTATCAGCTATGCCAACCCTCATTTGCGGACGTATGGTCATATCGAACTCTCCATCGATCAGTTCCTTATTGAATTCGACACCGATAAAATTTCGCGTACCCGTGATCATATAATGGAAGTTTGTATTTATTTGCCAACGGGTATTAATGGTGTGATCCGAAAAATGCTGCACAAATTGTGGGCCCGTATACAAAAGGGTATGAAATTTTGATCCCCATCTTTTGGCCGCCACGAAAAAGGGATTGTATACGTTGCCGGTCAACAAACTTTCATTGCCATAGTTGTCGAACTCGGTAAGTTCTAATTCATGTATGTAACCCAAGGCTAGAGATGTATTCAACTTTTCCGAAACCAAGAACGTATACTGCCCTGCCAGTTTAAGGCTGTTCAGTTTACTGGCCGGCGCGTTTCCATTTTCCCCTGTTGGATAAAAAATTGAAAAAGGTAGCTCTATCTCTAATCCCAGTCGATTTACGGGTGCCCATTCATACTCCACCAACGCCTCGTACTCGTCATATCTGTTCTTATCCGTAATACCAAAGCCGACGTTCCATTCTTTCTCTCCTTTTCGTGCACCCAGATCACGGATGAGATCTATGTAAAGGGGTTCTGCATGTAAAACTTTTGAAGGTTCCTTTTTAGATTCTATTTCTTCGATATACAGACTATCTTTCTGTTGTTTTGAGTTCTCTTGGGCAATAATGGCATTGCTTGCCATTATCGCAAGAACAGTAATTGTTGTTCTCATGTATCGGGTTTAATTGCTGGAAATTGGATTGGACGTAGATGTTCTGGTTCGGGTCGAACTTTTATCCGCGGGAAAAGATTCTATCATAACAGTTCTTGCTCAAGGCCTTCTATAGTTCGGACTTGTCTACTTTTAGGCGTCAAGGATTCTATGATGAAACAAGTAGGTGTAATCGTTCTTTTCATCGGTTTCATATTTTCCGACGAAAATAGAATCAGACCATTAGAACGGTCTAAGAACGGAATTAGAACGGGATTAGATTTTCAAAAGGGCTTCAGGAACCATACTTTTCCTGAACGGGCAGTTTGATCTTTACTATAGTGCCTTTGCCTATCTGCGATGACACGCGAATGTCGCCGGAATGGAGCTTTACGATACGATAGGCCAAAGGAAGCCCGAAACCGAAACCTTCCAGATCCCGTACATTGGAGCCCCTGTAGAAAGGCTCGAAGATATTCTTAAGTTCGTCCGGGGGGATACCGATGCCCTCATCGGTTATGGTCAAAAGGATATCCCCGGCAACCGTCAGGAGTTTTAAGGTGACTTTTCGGTTGTCCGAAAATTTACATGCGTTTTCCAGAATATTGCTCAATGCCACCTTTAGAAGTGTATCGCTTCCCGAAAGGGTAAGCGCATGTTCATCGTCGGGCAAATCCTCAAAATCCAATTTTATCCTGTTGTCCGGATTGGCCACATTCAAGCTCTGCTTGATCTCGATAAGTATCTCGTCCACCCGGAGGGCCTCGATGACCAACCCCTTTGAATCAAAATCCGCTTTCGCCAGGTTCAACAGTCCATTTACCAGGGTATCGAGCCTATAAGCCTCAAGGTCGATATTGTTTAGTGCCGAACGATATTCACTGATCGTTCTTGTTTTGCTCAATGTGATTTCGGTCTGCCCCAGTATGGCGGTCAAGGGATTACGGAGTTCGTGGGATGCGTTGTTGATAAAGTTGCTCTGAAGGTCGAAGGAAATCTGTAGCCTCTCGAGCATGTTGTTGAACGTACGGGTCAGATCGGCAAGTTCTCCCTTGCCATCGTCGGTATCCAGTCTAAGGGAAAGGTTTTCGGCCCTAATGGAATTTACTTTCCCGATTATTCTGGAAATGGGGCTCAATGCCCGCCTTGCGTAATAATAACCCAGTATGGAAATGAAGATCATGCTGAGCACAAAAGCGGTCGTCAGCGTGTTACGTAGATTTTCAAGCTTCCCCACGCCGTAAAGGTCCCTTGCCGATAGCACAACTATGAAGTCCCCTTGGTTGTCGTGATATAAAAGTCCGGTGTAATAAAAATCGTCCTGCTTGAATTCCGCGTATTTCGTATCAAAAACTTTTTGAAAGAACGATTTAGGGAGGTTATCCCCAAAAGTTTTAAGTGGCCTCTTTTTTTCCGCATTCACGGGATAGATATCCTCTTTTTCGCCGGGCAAGGTCTGTAAGTGGCGAATACGGACATCCTCATAGATATCCATGCTCACTTCGTCCTCTTCTAGGTAGGCCTGTGCCGCAATGGTGGCCCGTTGGCTCAGGCGGAGATAGAACTCGTTTTCGGTATAATTTTTAGAGAAGTAATAGATAAATACGAAAATCATAATTTGGAACAGCCCCGTCAATAATATAAAAATGGCCGTTATCTTTGTCCTTAACTGCATAGGGTTCGTATAATCAATCTCTTATAACATACCCCATACCGATAACGGTCTGTATCAATTTGGGATCATGGTTCTTGTCGATTTTGTTCCGCAGATAGTTTATATAGACGTCCACCACATTGGTACCCATGTTAAAGTTGATGTCCCATACGTTTTCGAGGATGTCGATTCGGCCGAGCACCCTATTTTTGTTTTTCAGTAAGAATTCCAACAGGCGGAATTCCGTAGAGGTCAACTTGATTTCCTTACCGGCCCTTTGTACTACCTTGGCATCCCTATCCAGTTCCAGATTACTTACGACCAATTTCGGGTTCGCAGTCAGCGCAGAACCGTTGCGCCTTGTCAGGGCACGTATCCTGGCCAAAAGTTCCTTGAACTTAAAGGGTTTGACTAAATAATCGTCCGCGCCGGCATCCAGCCCCTTGACTACATTTTCGGTGTTGCCCAAGGCCGTTAGCATGATTATGGGCAGATCTTTATAGCCGAGTTCTCTGATCTTTTTGGCAACGTCCCTACCGTCCATTCCGGGCAGGATGATATCCAAAACGACCAGGTCTATTTCCTTATGTTTTAAAAGTTCAAGGCCCTGCCGACCGTCATACGCCAACAAGACTTCGTAGTCCGCTTCGCTCAGGCCCTGCTTGATAAAGGTAGCCACATTGCGTTCGTCTTCTATGACTAATATTCGTTTGGCCATATATAAAGTCCGTATTATATCGAGGTCTTATCGTTTTTCCGAAAGCGTAAAGATAAGTATTGGCTTTAATCATTAGTTGCCGGAGATACTTAATTTATTGTCTCCCATTTTGTTGAAAATAGCCGTCCCATAAAACGGCCTTTTTAAAGGACACTTTTTCCAAACCGGAGAATCTTGGACGGGAGTGTCCCATTTCTGGCCTTTTTTAGTATTCTCGTTAATTACCCTTTTATGGGACACCTTGAGTTCATTTAAACGGCCCTCATACGTAAACGAACCCCTTTATCGGAAAGTTTAATTAATCGTGGGTTTTTATTGCCTTCTAGATATTCCGAAAAAACGGTATTTAGACGAAAATCGAACAGTTTAGCTTAACGGAAGGAATAGCTGTCACTAAAAGCATGTAACTATGCATCACCGGCTCATAGCATTAGGCCCAAAGAAATATTATCCGGTTTTTTGTTACATTTCCATCCTTGGCGTACGTTTTCGCCCGACGGG